>NZ_SZWV01000069.1:0-6505 GCF_005280945.1 Citrobacter sp. wls718 | reverse complement strand
TTTGCATTGCTGTTACGATTATTTTCTTTCGTGCTCGCCATCACTGCAATTTTATTTCTCGCCTGAGCGGACATTAATTAAACAGAGTGAAGATCACAGAAAAGACAAAACGTAATTGCAATGTAAAAAATGATAATTGTCATACCTGCCTGTTAAATCCACCATCACAACACTGATAAAAAGAGCTGTATCTTCTAAGGCAGGTCTGAATGAATACCCAATATAATTCCAGTTATATTTTTTCGATTACATTAGTTGCCACATTAGGAGGACTGTTATTCGGCTACGACACCGCCGTCATCTCCGGTACCGTTGAGTCCTTAAATACGGTTTTTGTCGCCCCACAACATCTGAGCGAATCCGCCGCAAACTCACTGTTAGGCTTCTGCGTCGCCAGCGCGCTGATTGGCTGTATCATCGGTGGTGCGCTGGGTGGCTATTGCAGTAACCGCTTTGGTCGTCGCGATTCACTCAAAATCGCCGCGATCCTGTTCTTTATTTCCGGCATCGGTTCCGCATGGCCGGAATTAGGATTTACCGCCATTAATCCGGATAATGCTGTTCCTGTTTATTTAGCCGGATACGTCCCCGAATTTGTTATTTATCGCATTATTGGTGGTATCGGCGTCGGTTTAGCCTCCATGCTCTCACCGATGTATATCGCAGAACTGGCCCCGGCACATATTCGTGGAAAACTGGTTTCCTTTAACCAGTTCGCGATTATTTTCGGGCAACTGATGGTCTACTGCGTAAACTATTTTATTGCCCGTTCCGGCGACGCCAGCTGGCTGAATACCGATGGCTGGCGTTATATGTTTGCCTCTGAAAGCATTCCTGCCCTGCTGTTTTTAATACTGTTGTATACCGTACCGGAAAGCCCACGCTGGCTGATGGCGCGCGGCAGACACGAGCAGGCGGAAGGTATTCTGCGCAAAATTATGGGCAGCAATCTTGCTACCCAGGCGATGCAGGAGATCAATCAGTCACTGGAGCACGGTCGCAAAACAGGCGGGCGTCTGCTGATGTTTGGCACTGCGGTCATCGTCATCGGCGTCATGCTGTCCATCTTCCAGCAGTTTGTCGGCATCAACGTTGTGCTCTACTACGCGCCGGAAGTTTTTAAAACCCTGGGCGCCAGCACCGACGTCGCGCTGTTGCAGACCATCATCGTGGGCGTAATCAACCTGAGCTTCACCGTGCTGGCGATCATGACGGTCGATAAATTTGGCCGCAAACCGCTGCAAATTATTGGCGCACTGGGTATGGCCATCGGCATGTTCAGCCTCGGTACTGCGTTTTATACCCAGGCTTCTGGTCTGGTGGCGCTGCTGTCGATGCTGTTTTATGTTGCGGCATTCGCCATGTCCTGGGGCCCGGTGTGCTGGGTACTGCTGGCTGAGATTTTCCCCAACGCGATCCGCGGCAAAGCGCTCGCCATTGCGGTAGCCGCCCAGTGGCTGGCGAACTACTTTGTCTCCTGGACCTTCCCGATGATGGACAAAAATTCGTGGCTGGTTGCCCATTTCCACAACGGTTTCTCCTACTGGATTTACGGTTGCATGGGCATTCTGGCGGCACTGTTTATGTGGAAGTTCGTACCGGAAACCAAAGGCAAAACGCTGGAAGAACTCGAAGAGCTGTGGGAACCCGCAGCAGAGAAAACGCAGCCCGCGTCTGCGCAGTAATCAACGTAAACAACACGCCGCAGCCCAATGCGGCGTGTTATTTTTTACTCACGCTTCAACCGTTTGGAATTACACAGCCACAGCGTGATCACCAGCAGCAGGATCGCCGCGGAATAGATCAACACGTCCATGGGAGCTTTATGATCGACGATGATCAACCGCACAATCGCCGTGATCCCGATATAAACAAAGTAGCGCAGCGGAAAGTGAAAACCTGACTGAAAGTACTTCACAATCAGCGCGATAAATTCAAAGTAGAGGAAGTAAACCACCAGCCCTTCCACCAGCTCATATTTGCTGGTTTGTTCCGGCGCGAACAGCACATCCGCCAGATGCAGCGTCTCTTTGCCGAGGAATACCACCAGAATCAGCCCCAGACTCAGTAGCCCAAGATTCAACACAGTCTGTAACATCGTGGAGATAAACTCCACGCGCGGACGAGATATCGGCGTCATAGCAGCCCCTTTTGCTCAATGGCGAAGTTCCTGTATAACGCAAAAATGTGACGGAGATCTACATTTTTTGTTTATGTTTTGTTCACACAACGGTTCTTGCCGGATGGCGGCTTTGCCTTATCCGGCCTACCGTAGGCCCGGTAAGCGTAGCGTCACCGGGCGATCAACATTCACATCAACGGAAGTTCTCACTCCTGTCACTGGTCATATCGTACAAACCAAACTTACGCCCAAGCTGCTGACCACCGTCGCGCGTCAACGGCGTCCAGCCAATTGCCGCACGGCTGCGGGTTGGTCCCGAAGAGAAGAGATCCAGCGGCACGGAGACATACACGCCTTTGGTGAAATCACCTTCCCCATACTCATCCGGTGATGCATCGGTGAGGGTTGCATAACCGCCGACCACCACGCCGCTGTCGAAGCGTTTGGCGATTTCAAGGGTCCCGCCTTTATCGCCCGCCAGGTACTGCCCCACGCTGGCTTTTACCAGTACATCCTGGGCAAACGACGGGTTCCAGTACGCCGTCAGATGTCCGGTCTTCACGCTGTAGTCGGTGAATTTCATCATGTCCTGCGCACTGCGCCAGTCACGCTGCTTCACATAGTTGGCGTCAACGCCAAACGCCCAATTGCTGTCCAGTGGACGGTACAGCACTTCAGCACCCGCGCCGCCAAACATGGTTTCCAGATAGCCACCGTACACTTGTCCGTAAAACCCGTTGCCGAGTGACTGGAAGTAGTTGGCCTGCAGGTTATTCACATACACATCGTTCTGAACGTAGTCACGGACGTGAGTACGGACCCGCGGCAAATGTGAATCACTGGGCGGATTGGTATAGTTAAACTTGTCGTAGTTATTGGCCAGGTTAGCAAACAGACTGCCGGTCGTGAGCAGATGGTCTGTCACCCACAGATCTGCCGTTCCCATGACACCCAGCTGATACATATAGAAGTTTTCCGGGCCGCCCACGGACTGGTTGAGTACCGGATCAATGTGAAAATCAAAGCGTGATTTATCGATATACCAGCCCTGCTCGGTGGTCTGCGGCACCACGGGCTCCACGCGCTTTTGCGCCAGCGGTGTTTCATGGCCCAGCGGCTCGCCTTGCAGATGATCCTGCAGACTCGCAACATCTGTTTCGGTGGTGACCTGCGGTAAATTCAGGCGATTTTCCGTAATACGGATCGTACGGATCCCCTCAGGGAGATCGTTCATTACGATCCGATTTGCCCGTTCGATCCCTTCCCGCGAGTCACGGTATTTCACCTGTTCGCCGGTCACGTACAGCGTATCGCCCTGCACCTGGAGTTTCGGATCCGCCAGCCCGGCGTTGTATTTCAGTAGCGTGAGCTGATTCGCCACCACCGAATGTTGCAGGATGGCATCCTGCGGCTGGGGCTGATATTGCGGTCGCGCGTTGTCGTTATACGTTGGTCGCAGATCGTTGAAGTTCGTGCGTAGCGTGACGCCGAACATAAAGGTATTACCGCGCTCGTAGCTGAGGTTAACGTCGGCCCAATCGGTGACGCGGTAAATGGCGCCGACGTTAAACTTGCTCTTCTGATCCAGCTTGCCGGCAAAATCCTGCTGGTAGTTGTTACCCTCATATTCCAGCTTCAGGCGCAGCGGCTGCCAGGGTGTCTGGTATTCCACGCCGCCAAACAGTGACGCTGGGCCGTGGAACATCTGGCTACCGTCGATGGAGCCCGCCTGTTTATAGCTGTTATCGCGATAACAGAATTTATCGCTGTACGAGCACAGCGGATTACTCACATTGCCGCTGGTACCAAGATATCCCCAGCCAAGACCAAGCGAGAAATCAAACGGCCCCCAGGCTTTGTTGGCCACGATGTATTCCGCATCAAACAGACCAGTTCCGCCGATATCCCGTGCGCCAACCGCGACCTGCGGCATCCAGTAGCTCTCTTCCCACAATCGCAATTTGAGATCGAACGCTTTGTCTTTATACGTCTGATCGCCTGAAAATGACTCCACGCTGCTGTATTTTTTGGTGCGCACATCGGTATAGCGTAAGGTCGTTTCCAGCCACGGGAACAACTGCACCGACGCGGAGTAGTAGCGGTACTGATCGTTATCGCGGTAGTTGAGGCTCATTTCCCCTTCACGCGCCATCCGCGCGGTTGGCGTTTGCAGCAGCCCCACGCCGCCAAAGTCAGACTGGGAAGGCCCAATCGGCGCAGGGTACGTTTCACCGTGGCAGGCCGTGCTGATACCCAGCGCCAGCAGGCTGAGCAGATAAGTTTTTCTCATTATTCAGGTATCCGCTGGGTCAGAGTGCGAAGAATGTCGGCATTGATTTGATCCGGGGCGCGGCTCCAGACAGAGTCAGACAGCCCAACAAAAATGATGCTGCCGGGTATCGGCTCAACGTGACGTTTATTCCAGTAAGCGACCGGTACTTTTTGCGTGCGTCCATCGGGATAGACCACCCACGCATAGCTGCGATCTGCACCGCTCAGCAGACTTTGTCCGGCGAGATAGCTGGCGATATCACGCCCTGGCATAAACGGCTGTTTACCCGGATGATTGATCGCGCCAAACAGGGTGATTTCCGTTGGCTGAGGCCCAACCCACAGCGTGTAGTTGCCCTGCAACGGCGGATTCCCCCGTTCACTCACCCGCACCGCGTCCGGGTCGAGATTCACCCGCTGTCTGCCGGTTACCTTCAGGGTCTGAATTTGCTGGCGTAGCGTGTTGATAGCGGCTGCATCGTCGCCGCCTTCTTCTGCACTCAGCGCCGCCAGCCGTCCCAACAGCGCCTGTTGCTGGCGCTGCGCGGTAACCGTCGCCAGCTCTTCCCCGATCACCGCCGCGGGCCACCAGCTATTCGCCAGCGTGGGTTGACCCACCAGATCGATAAGATGTTCCGCGCCGGTCAGCGTTTTCGGTTCTGCACTGCCTGAGGTGATCACTTTTACCGTTCCTGCGGCAAAAACAGATGCCGCACAAAGGCTAAAAGTCAGCGCGGTAATCATTCGTTTCATCATGATTTTGCCGCCTTGATCAGCGTGGTCTTCACCGGGAAATAATTCGCACCCAGATACTGCTCTGACTGGCGAATCATCCCGTCACTGTCGATCCAGTAACGGTTATGCCAGCGAGTCCGATCGGTGGTGACTTCTTCATCCAGTACGCGTACCGGGGTATCTTCGCTGGCAACCCGAATGCTGTCAGTGCCGTCCCATCTGAAGACCGAACGGGCAGTGGCGTAGCGCACCTGCTTATGCTCGGTCCAGCCCATCGTGCGGGTCCAGGTGACGCCATCAACAATCTGGTTTGGTTTGATAAGCGGGTCCGCCGCCAGATTATTCACCGCGATCAGGTTGTCTCCGCCCAGCAGCGTTTTCACCAGACGCCCGTGTTGCGTTACGAGCATGGCCTGGTCCTGGGTGACCCATTTCTGCTGCCCGTTTTCAGCGAAAGCGAGCACCACAAACAGCTGCGGACCGCCGTTAAGCTGCATGTACTGGCTGGCGTAAGGCATGTTGTGGATATCATCATCCGTCATCTGTACGCCAGGAGTACCCAACACGCTTTGCCACAGCGAATGACCCAGCCCTTCGGTGGTAGCTGAACACGCCTGTAATAACAGACAAACCAATATGAGCGCTGGTCGCATCACGACGTTTCTCCGCATTATTGCCGGGTGGCGCGACGCTTACCCGGCCTACAAATCCCACAGGCTTTTGGAAATTCAAAATAACCACACCGAAGTGTGGTTATGGTTAATCCCCTTCATACTTCAGGGGCTACGTACCGGAATTACTGGGTACTGGTGGTCGTGGTGGTGGTGGTTCCGGTATTCGAACCATCGCCACCGCCGGTTGCCGCCAGGGCGACCCCCACCGCGGAGCTTACGGTGCTCACGCTGGTTGCGGAGGAACTTCCTGCCGAAACCGACGCGGCTGCCGACCCTGCCGCCTCCCCCACCTGAACGGGGGCAGCATAGACAGAGGTCGTCGCAAGCGCAGATATAGCCAACAGGCCATACAGTACTTTTTTCATCACAATATCCCTTCATTGTATGAATGGAGATTTACCCAAAAGAATTTCGGGCGAGATCGAGTATACACAACCGAAAGTGTGTAAATTACGCCGCGCAGGAATTTAGGATAATTAGAAAAAAGTGGGAGCTAACATTATTAAAAAATATACAAATCAATATAAATCAATCACATGGAATAAATACATAAATAATGCAACATCCGTAAAATCTGAAAATCATTGTGTTAAATCTAACGTGGTATAATTATTTTAGGATTAAACTCAATTAAATCCCATGTAATGCGGAAGACAAGATAAATTATCTTATAAAAAAAGCCGGGTAATGACTCCAACTTATT
>NZ_SZWV01000059.1:10158-13336 GCF_005280945.1 Citrobacter sp. wls718 | reverse complement strand
ATCAATAAGTTGGAGTCATTACCATATTTTGTCGCAAGTTGTGCGAACGCACGATCTGCCCAAACTTGAAGCCTGCTACCGGTCCGGAGGGAGGAGGGGACAGCAAAGCTGATTCAGAAACTATTCCGATTGCCGACGAGATTGCTACTCTCACGTATATGGGGGACGCAAATGCTGCACAGGAGCGTTGGGCATTCGCTTTCAGTGCTAAGAGAAAGTGGGCGGAGAAAGTTCGCAATGACGTTGCAGGCATTGTGGCTACGCAGCGTGGCTATCAGAAAGTTTATTGTGTAACAGCGCAGTTCGCTCGGGCGAAGGATCGCGCCCGCGTCGAGGATGAACTTTCGAAACAGTACGGTGTGACCATCACTATTCTTGACCGGAGTTGGATTGTTGATCAGGTCGTCAGTAATGATCGTAAGGACCTAGCCTTTAATTACCTTGGTGTAGGGCAGGAGGTTGCAGGCTCAAAGCGTATGGGGCCCACAGATTACTCCCGCTCACAGCAACTTGAAGACATCGAGAAAACGCTCGGCAATCCGGAGGCATTTTCTGGGATGAAAATGCAACGAGTTACGGAATCTCTGGTGGCAGCTAAGTTGTCGCGTAATCTAGAGCTCCCACGAATCGAGACAGATGGTCGGTTTGCTCGTGCAATTCGACTCGCTGAACAAGATGGAACTTATCGCCAGAAGTTGGAAGCGCACTACGAGTCCATCTGGACCGCCTTTTGGTGGTTCGATGACATCGCGTATTTGAACGGAAGGTATGACGAGTTTGCGAATCTGGTGTGCGACACGGATCACGCCATAAACCTTGAGTTTCTTTGTAATCTAGTACAATTGCTATTCAACTCGGTCATTCATCAGCATTTGACGGTCGAAGAGGCTAGGCTTGAAGAGCGAGCATCTAGATTGACCGAGAGGTTAAAGGTAATTGCTGAGAATAAAGAACGTCCAAATAATGCCTTGGAGGCCCTGTCGTCGTTACTCGTCATAGAAGTCAATCAGGCGATACTTAAACAAGATACTGAAAAACTGAGTTCGCTATGGCCGCAGTTCTCGGATGTCGTCAAGCGTGCGAGAGGTCTCGGTGAGTTTTCTGCTGAGCGTTTGACTAAAATGATTGAGGTGTTCGGGCTCGTCGCCGGTAAGGACAGTAGTTATGTCCAACTGGTTGACGAGGTAGCAGCGTTTGTTTCTGAGCGTACCGGTGAGGCTCAGGGGGCGTTAGTGCTTCTCAAGCGAGCGCAACAACTCGATTTCGAAGATAACTTCGAAATCATTCGTTTGTTGGGCAAAGCCGCGCGTCAACTCACTAAAAAAGAATATGCCGATTCTCTGATCGAAGCACTGCAACTGCTCACGTTTGCTTATCGTAGTGCCGGATTGCTCTGGGCTGCGCGGGCTACATGCATTTTTGCAATGGCTTCGATGTTCATCGAAGCCGAGAAGGACAGTGATCTTTCGGCTTCGATCGTACCCATGGTTATGGCCCTCGCTTGGATTGCTGTCGAACTTCGGCATCTTCCAGACGCTCTCGAAGCTGTTCGGTTAGTTCGAGGTTGTACGGCGATGCTTCCGCTCGACGACTCATCAAAAGATCGTATCGCGAAGCGACTTACGGAGTTAGATCTTATTCTGGCGAGCCAAATCCTAAATTTCACAGCGGAAGAACTTCAACACGTTGTGCGATTACCTGATGTTCTTGGTGGACTCGGTCTGCAACAGAGTCGAAACTCGCTGATTTACGCGCTCGGCCATGAAGCCGAACTTCGTCGGGAGGGATCAATACCGCAAGAAGAGACGCCAGAGAAGGTGGCCGAGTTATTTACTTTGCTTGCTAGCCAACCGGTATCTAGCAACCAGCATGGTCCTGTCATCTTTAACGAGGCAGACTCGCAGTGCCTTGTCTCAAGAGTTCAGGGCATTCGTGTGGCAGTCTTTCACCCGTGCTCCGATGCCTTAGTTCTTGCCGCAGAAGCAGTAATAGGATCCGTTGAAGCATTTTTTGCAACCGCAATCGAAAGCGGCGCCGTAGCGCATACAGAGAACTTCACTATATCACTTCAAGATAGTTCTGAAGTGCTGGCACCTGACTACACGATCAATACTGATGAAATGACGGCGATAGTTCGCTGGCCGACTGGGTTCAAACCAGCTACATTTGCCCGGCAGGCCGACATCCAGAAAATGCTGATTGGATTGGCTGCTGAGATTTTTGCTGCCACTTGCTACGTGGAGGATATGCGAAAAACGATCGAACATCTCTTCAGCAGTGAGGCGGTGCTTGATCGCATTAGCATGGTCGTAATTGTCGGCAATAGTCGGCAACGCGTATTCAAAGAAGGGCTATCGAAGCTCAGTGATTGGACGCAGATGGCGATATCGGAGTTCACTCTTGAGTCGTCTCGTCCCGTAATCATCCGCCGCTTATTAAACACGGTTGAGGATCAGGAAAGATGCTCGACGGTAGGAAAACGAAGTTCCCCGCCCCTAACAAGTGATCATCGCGATCTGGGTGTTCGCTCAGTTATAGATGTTCATCTTTGGGATCAAGCTGGTTGGAATGGAACTGCTTTTACTCATTGGGGGCCCTCGTATCCTCCAGCGATTGCGCTCATGTTTAAGCACGAGGATGCCGCGAGGAAGATTTTTTCACGTTGGCGTCAACGTCTAGGAACGGTCGATAAGCAGGACGAAATTTACCTAGCGATTCTGCGTGGAATATCCGTTGACGAACCGGCGCATTACCGTGTTCTTATCACTTCTAGGCTTTCTAATGATGAGGGCGAAACGTCAGGCAAGACCTTCATGATGGCATCACGTATGCAAACCATGCATGCAGAAACCGATGTCAACCTGATCCGCTTTCTTAATATTTACAGGCAGTCACGCGCGTATTTGCTTCTTCCTGCGATATTTAATGGACGGGCTGAGCCGAAGTTTATTCCAGAGCTAGCAATCCTAAAGCGGGAGCTTAGTGTAAAGAACGCTATCGAGGTGAACGAGCATGACGTTGAGGTGATGGCTCTTGGGGCAGAAGAGTATCGCCGTCGGTTCGGAACGTCTGGGCCTGGCAACAGAAGTTAGGTACTGATATCTGGTACTGCAATGAGCCCATTGATGGAATAAGTCCTGCTACGGACTAGGATGTCAACTCAGTGAAGCTCTTCTTC
>NZ_SZWV01000059.1:9629-10123 GCF_005280945.1 Citrobacter sp. wls718 | reverse complement strand
ATTTCGCGGAAGGAGATATCGAAGTGCTCTTTCCAAACGAGGTGCCAAGAAACTTCTGGCTAACTCCAGGGATTACAGTCGTCCGCCTTATGCCACCCATGGGGCGCATTCTCGACAAGCATAACGGCGGTTAGCATGTCGCCACAGTCATGGCAGTTGATTCACTCTCCCTTCGCGACAGGTGCGCGCTTCTGTTCGTCGATCCAGGCATACAGCATCTTGACCGTTCCCTTTTAGACGTCGGCAGTCGGCCAACGCAACTTTCCGCGGCCGACGCGTAGAGCATCCACGAGCCGGGTTTTGCCCGGCAACTGTCCCGAGAATAGACTGGGCTTGGGATCAACCGCTGGCTTCTTGAAGACGGCGATCCGCTGGTAGTCGGGGGTTGTCAGCCAAGTCCGCGCGTCCCCTTCGTCGGTGAGGATTCGATAGAGGCCAGCGGGCGGGGAGGACTCGGTATCGAGTAGGCGCTTATAGCGTTCGACGGACCATTT
>NZ_SZWV01000059.1:0-9256 GCF_005280945.1 Citrobacter sp. wls718 | reverse complement strand
ATCTTGGAGACTTCTTCCCCGGACACCCAACTACGTAGGATAGCTTTCCAGTTCGGCGGCAGCGCGTTCGCCTTGTCAGGGATGAAAGGCCGCATGAACAGCAGGCGTTCGCCGAGTCCGCCGAGAGCATCGGCGAGTTCGTTGATGTCGCCGCTCAACGCTGCACTGTCTGCCCTATCGATGAGTTCGGCCAACTCGTCCGCCATAGCGTCGATGAGGAGGCCAGCTTCGAGCCCTACTCCCATCGCGAAATGCCCGCGTCGCGTAGGGGGGGTGGTAGCTTTCCAGATGAGAGCAGCGCGTGCTTCGAATACCTTCCGGTGCAGGGAAGCGACATCCTCGTCCTCCCGAGCAATTTGGCGAGCCCAGAGTGACCCCCTGAGCGCCTCGTCTAGAAGTTTAGGTAGATCGGCGCGATCAGCGTCTAGGGCTTCGATCAGACCGAATACGGTGGCGTCGAGGCGTTCGACGAGCTGAGACAGGGGCTCCTCGTCGATGGTTTCCTCCTCGTCATCCGTCTCGTCTTCATCGTCGGTGGAAGCGTCGTATTCCACTGCGGCTGCCAGTCGTTCTGCTACCACTGCTTCTTCTTCAGGTGACCTCCAAGCCTCGCGGGCGTTGGCGAGATATTCCCAGGCGTCATCTATATCCAAGACGCCCTCGCGTGATAGACGCTCAAGGATTTCGGCAACGATCTGAATAAGGCCGCTTTTAAGCGTCCTGGCCTTGGCAGAGGCGACCAGTTCCCTCCATTCTTTCTTTCGCCATTTGATTTTGTCGAACATGACATGGACGATCAGCCCCTCGACATCGACGAATGCACGTCCGGCGCGGCCGGCCACGTTCGCGAACTCCTCTCCTTTGATCTTCTCTGAGGCGCGATATAGCGCGGGCACAAGCAGCACGGCAGCGTTGAGATTGAGGCCCTGCGAGAGCGTCGGCGAAGCGACAATGACCTTTAGCGCTCCTTCGGATAGAAGCAGTTCCAGTTCGCGTAGGAACGGGCTCGGCAGTCGGCCGTGATGAATGGCAACGCCCACCTTCAGGCTGGCCACGGCTGGGTGATCCTCGCCCAACCATTCCTTGCCGACTTCTAGGGCGCGGGCGATTGGAGCCTCGTCTTCCAGCAACGAGTCCAGATAGCCGCGCTTGCAGAGGTCCACGACTTGTTTGCCGTAGCTCTCGACCCAGTTTGCTTGGGTAGAGAAGATCAAGGTGCGCTTGCCCTGGCTCGCGAACTCCCATGCCGCGAACAGAGCGAGGTGCGAGTTCTTGCGTGGATAGGGCTTCTTCTCCTTCCCGAGCGCTGGTTTTTCCGCGACGAATTTGTCAAGGAAGGGGCCATCGTCGTCTAGATCGAGCCGTAGCAACGCGTCCTTACCTCGCCAGGTAAGCGCGCCGAATCTCTGGCGCGTTGGGCGCCAGTCGGAACGCACAGGCTCCCCGGGTTCGTCGGAACGAATCCATGCGGTAAGGTCGTCGAGTTCGTCGCCGCTTGGCAGGATCGCGGAAAGGCAAACTATTCGGCGCTCTGCCGCATCCGTGCGCCGAAGTAGACGCTGCACGAGCGTCTCATAGCGGATTTCGCGCTCACTAGGACCGATCATGTGGCCTTCGTCGAGGACGATCAGGCCGACATCGTCAATCAACGTCTGGTCGCTTCTCAGCGCGAAGTCGAGTTTTTCGGGCGTCGCAATGATGATCTCCCGTGTGCGGAGGGCGTCTTCATCACCGGGCGAAAGGCCGCTGGCGCCGTAGAGAGAAGAGACACCAAACCCTAGGGGCGCGAAGGTCTTCCTGAAAGTTCGTTCGGTCTGGGCCGAAAGAGCGCGCAGCGGTGTGACGATTAGCACCCGGCGTGCGGAGGATAGGGTCATTAACGCGGCAATCTCTGCCACCCGTGTTTTGCCCGCGCTGGTCGGCAGGGCGACGACCAGATCGTCCGTGACGTCTGTGGAGCGCTGGGCGGCTTCGCGCTGCGATGGCCATAGCTCCACTTCTGAGGTCTTGCGGGCGTAAAGGGAAGATATAAACAACCGCCGCAGGTCGGGATATCTTTCCTCCGCACCCTCGGGTGGCTCAGTCGGCAAATTCTGGTGTAGTGAGTGTTGCCACAAGTCGTCGATCAGGTGACGGCAGAGGTTCGAGATCCACCACAGCGGGACGTTCTCAGCGTTGTCGGCAAGCCCGACAGCGGTGGTAAGGAGCCCTCGCGCGGCTTCGAACGACTCAACCTCGCCCGTCTCAAGCGCGAAGTCGAAAAATGCCAGGGCACGGCAGATCGTCGTATTGAGAATTGTCGACAGTACTTCGTCGACGTCAGCATCTCCGCCCTGCAGGGCCGCCGCGATCTGCTCATCGCCGTGAGCCCCATAATTCAACCAGTCGCGAACGAAGCCGCGAAGTTGATCGAGATCGCGCAGTATCAGGTGTCGGATCGCTATTTCCCCGGGTGAGACGTTAAGGTCTTCCTCTATCTCGTTGAAGATTGAAAAGGCGACGGCCGAGAAGCCGGCTAGATGGTAGGCTGCAGCAGCAATGGTGCGGCGGAATCCGCGATCAGGCGACTCTGGATCACCATTACGCACGAGGGCTTCGAAGGCGTTGGCTGCGCGCTCAAAGGCCTTGCCAGTGAGTTCCGAAGCACCAGCCTGAGCCCGCAGTGCCATTGCGCCTCGAAGCAGGGCAAAACCGTGCTCGGCAAGATCTGTTTCGATGGTTGCGCCAAGCGGCGGAGCGTTTTGCGGCAATACGCCATTCTTGCGCATCAACGACCAAGCTGCACCGCGATAGAGGAGGCGCCCGAGAATACCGTCAACTGTAGCGGCCGTCAGGAAGGTGCTTAATTCTTCAGTCGTCTCCAAGATCTTCCGCCTCTAGGTACATTGCCGCAATGAAATCCTGATGGTCTTCGACGTGAATGTTCACGACGTAATGGTCCCTGTTGACTCCAGCGGCTTCAAGGTTCTCTTTCAGGGAAGCGTGAGGGCCGTTACCCGACACGGTGAAGAGCATGTGGTCGATGCGATCGGCTGGCATAGACTTAAGACCCACTTCGTCACGAAGGTCGCGACCCAGTGCGTTATCGCCAGCGTCGTTGCTCTCCAGCAGGCGATTGGCGACGAACAGCAGCGAGTCAGGCGTGCAGCGGCCATTGTCGCGGTCGAGGACCTTGCGGGCGGCGGTGACCGTGGTTTTGCCAAGCTTCTGGTTACTTTTAGCTTCACCTTTTAGCAGCCAGAGCTTATTGCCTTGGTAGCCCGCGCCGATGATGTCATCGCCGCGCATGGCCATGTTACGGCCGTCCTTGTAACGGAGCCGGCGCACGGGTACCCGCAGACCGATTTCTTCCTCAACTAGTTCAGTCGCAAGGATTTCGCCGAGGTCGCCAGAGCGGCCCTTCGGGGTATTAGGCATTGCCTCGCGGAGGATCTTGGCAGCAACCTTGTATCCTAGTCGCCCTACGTCATCGGCGATGAGTTCAAGTCGTTCGTAGTGCGAGCGAATGGTCTCAGCAAGGTCCTCGCGGATATCATCGCGGCCGCCGTCCTTCTCGACATACGTCCAGTAATACTTGCGTTCATCATTTTCTTTAATGGATTCACACCACTTCTCATATAGCCCCACGGCGTTTCTCCCTATCAATCAGTTCTGATCACGTCAAGATTTTCCCGATTCGAAATCGGCCTATTGAAAGAATCCATCCTCAGCGCTTTCCCACGTATCTTGCAAAATGGCGTCAATCTCTTCCCGCTCAGTTTCAGTCGCGCCAATCAATGGGAAGCAGCTCATATTTCTTTCAATCACCAACAGGCAAAGATTCCTGATAATGTACCCATAGGAGGGGAGACGCAATGTCAGAGATGAATCCACACGATGCCGCGCAGACTTTGCCCCAGGATCGGGAAACGCTGTACCACTTGGTCTGGTGCGAGCCCGCGGAATGTATAGCTGTGTTGTATGACATCAGTACTGAGTTACTGGCAAAACGATGCAGCGAAATGCGGATACCCAGGCCGCTTGCCGGTTACTGTAAGGCACTTGCGAAAGGTACTGCGCCTGCAATTCCCGCTCTGCCCGATCTGAAAAAGGGTAAGACGGTAAAGGTATGTGAGAATGATAATCCATCAATGCACTCTCCTGCCGTTAAGGCATCAAAATCAGCAACTTCATTAGCCCTAAAGCAAGCCCCTGTTACAGGCAGAAACCGCTGTTCAGCAGCGTCTTACTGCCGCCCTGACGCGCGCGGTCACCGCGAACGGGCAGGTACTGGTGATTGGAAACAGCTACGACACCCGCGGGCTTCAGCAGGTGGCCAGCCAGATCCCGGGGGCAACGACCGTCGAAGCCGTCGATTTGGTCGACCTTACCGACTTTGGTGCAGCGTTTAACCTGGAAGCTGCGGATGCGTTGACGCGCCTGGTGCAGTTTGCCGCAGGCGTCATGACCTAAATAGCTGCGCCTAATACCGCTACACTTTTGCCAGACCATGCTTTCTTCCGGGGAACGGGCTGGCGGTTTCCATAAAATGACGAACTTTCCTCAGTAGTTGCCACATTGAACGGCACTGATGATTGCGCGTTATCGTGTCGTGCAACGCCTGCCATAAACGCTCAACATAGTTCACCCACGGCGAGTAAACTGGTTGATAAGTAACCTTAAATTTTGGGTTCGCCTTCAGCCAGTTTCGTGTTTTCTCGCTTTTGTGAATAATGTAGTTGTCCACGATGAGCGTAATCGTTTTGGCCCGGCGGTACGTCGCTTTCAGGTGCTTCAGCAGACTGATAAACAAAGATGAGGCTTTGCTACTGCCGCCTACGTAGCTGACTTTTCCTGTACCACTGTGCAACGCTCCTGCCAGATAGTATTTTTCATTCTGGCCGGGCGTGACCACCCGTTTTTGTTGCCCGCGTATCTGCCAGTCAGCACCGATTTTGGGGTTGAGATGAATATCCACCTCATCTTCGTAAAACACCGGATGCTCAGCGCTACATTCATCCAGAGCCTTGTGGATTGCCGCCATTTTTTCATCCTTGTGTGGATCGCGTATACGTAGAGTGGGGGCAGCCCTGCGCCACACCACCCCCGCAGAAGGAAGCCATCGGCGGATGGTGCCGGGATGAAGTTTACATCCGGTTATCTCATTGATTTTTGCTGCCAGCAGTTCGGTGCTCCAGCGAGAACGTTGATAACCAAAATCACCGGGGGAACGACTGACAAGTTGCACCAGCAGCGCACAAATTTGTTCAAAGGGCCACCTGCGTTCACGACCCGGACGCAGTGATATCAGACCTTCAACACCTGACAGTGTGAACTAGTTAATCCAGCGCCCGACGGATGAACCGGCACAGCAGAGCGTTCTGGTGACGTCGCTGACACGGTCTCCCCGATGCAACATCAGCATGGCGGTCAGTCTGCGGGCGTGATTTTTATCACGCGTTTTATAAATAGCTTTCTGCATCAGACGTCGTTCGTCACGAGAAATAGGTGCTATGATCGGCATCGCTCAGTCCGGTTGGTGATTTGTGATGTTTGGCGATTGATCAGATCGCACAATCCGGGCTGAGTTCCCTTTAAGTGATCTACTATTCGGCGCAGCTATTTAGGTTGGCCCCGCAGCATTGCTGCCCCGCCTAAAAACGCTACGAAGAGGGCGAGCCCGCAACCCGCCGACGGTTGCCGAAGCAACGTTTGTGGCATTTGCAGAGAGACCAGGTTTTATGCTGGCCGCAGAGGCGTTGCGCCTTCTGACTCGTCAGGACAATGCGCGGGTCTATCGGCCAGAGGTATTGCGCTGTTGTTTGCGCGCCCTGCAGTCGGCTGCAGCCGGAGGCTACACTTTTGCAGACGCCACGGTAAATGAGCGAGAACGCAATCGCCACGAGAGTCGACCGCTGGCCCGGCGTGTAATCGGCAGCACATTGTTGCTAAGGGGGCTGGAAGGAGAGGTGGCAGTCATCACATCCCCGGAAGAGATGGATGCACGACACCTCTATGTCGCTATGACGCGGGGATCTTCGCGGCTGGTTGTGTGCTCGCTAACTCCCATATTGACGGTCCGCTAACCCCGATGCAAAGCGCCCTTGCTCACAAATCGCACCTTCCTTAGGGGCAGTGCCTGACGTACAGCCCTATCAAATAGCCTGGCTACTATCACCATTCTTCACGCCTTGCCGGTGAATCAAACTCCTTTTCAACCAAATTTGAAGCCTTTGTATAAGTTGAAATAGGTTCAGAACTAAGCGAAATCTCCACTCCCAAAATATTTAACACGTTGTACAGGCGCTGAAAACTTGCTTTTGAAGGGTTTGCCTCAAGGCGAGCATAAGTCTGCTGAGTGACACCCAACCTGGCGGATAATTCTCTTTGAGTTAATCCTTTTGATTTACGAAAACCAATTAAAAGTGGCCGTAACTGGCTAAGAAGTCTGACCGGGAAAACATTATCCATAAGTAGGAGACCATGTCGATTATTTTAAAATAAGTTCACTTTACGTAAAAAACAGCCTACAGGGTGTTTTTTTACTTTACAGCTTTTAAGGTGAAAGGATGACTCGTTGTTTAATTTGTTGCATTGAAGTGTTAAAGGTTGCATCTGGGACTGACTAAGATTATATTTTTCAGGTCTAGCATATAGTGGTACGCGCCGTTAATCTCATATTAGTGAAGTTTATCAGCGCATGAAGGGAGAGGGCGGTCTCGGCTTTGCCCTCTCTTTTTCACGACTCTATTAAACTTTAAATCCTTTCTGGAATTCATTGCCTTATTGAAATGTATGATTAACAATCTCAATCAATGTATTTATTTTTTCATTTATCTTAATGTGTTTTTTGTCTTGCTCTAGAGAAAGTTTCCGGAATTCATTTTCCCTGCTCGGTACGGCAATTATCAATTCTTCATAAATTTCTTTTGCTCCTGATATTTTTTCCAATTCACTGCTGTATTTTTCAATAAGAGTTCTTATTTGAATATTTACATTATTATGTTCATAGCTATTAGCGCTTGAAAACTGGCGAGAACTTTTTTGGGTTGCCTCAATTAATTGCACATTTTCCATTGCGATGTTGAATTCTGATGTGGGTGAGTATAAATATTGATACACTCCTGATTTTCTTACTTTATTTAATAATCCTTTTTTAACTAGGCATTGAATTTGGTTATAAGCAAAAGCTTTTGCCTTTAGGTAGGTTTTCGGGAGTGAGAATCGCTCGACAAGAATTATTGCTATATCGTTACTGGTGAAGTTATCTTTGCCAATGTGGATTATTGCAGAAAATATGTACGACTCAGGGTTGGATACTCGACTATTCATATGACTAAAACAATGCAGTTAACTTAGGATTGCTAAGTATACAACAATGGCAGATACTTAGACAATCTAAGCATTCGAGGCTAATGAAGATGAATCAGTGTCTGAAAAAAATCCGATACCAGAACGACTTAAGGAAGCGAGATGCAGGGCGGGTTTATCACAGCGCTCGCTGGGCCTCCTTGTTGGGTTTGATCCCGCTTCGGCTAGCAGTCGTATGAATCATTATGAGAAAGGGCGGCATGTCCCCGATATTGATACGCTTCGACGGATGGCGTCAGAGTTAAACGTGCCGTTAAACTACTTTTTTTGTGATGATCAGACCACAGCAGAACTTGCATTACTCATATCCCGGATGACAGAGGAAGAGCGAAGTAATCTCATCGAAGCACTCAAAACGTCTTCAGGTGTAAAACATGGTGGTAACACATGATGTTCTACAAAAGGCTATTGATCTTTTAGAAGGTAACGAAAGTGCAGCATTAAATTGGTGTAATGAACCAAATCGGCATTAGAATGGAAGACTCCCTTCGACATAAAGGACATAGAAGAGAGAGTATTGATAATTAGTGCGCTAATTTTACGAATAGAGTAGGGCGTTTACTCATTAGCTCATTCTTGAATTTCTTTTGCGCTCAGCAAGTTCTCGAATGAGATCGTCTGCAAGCATGTCCTCTACTTTGATAGGAGTTGCGTTGTCGATATACTCAATGATGTCGGCGAGCGCCAGTACATTTCGTTCATATTTAGCTTTCAATGCTATAATTTCAGCATCAAGACGATTTGCCTTACTTATATAAGCAGCGCCGGTTCGGCCCATGGCCAATTTAGCCTTTTCATCTGTAGTCAACTCTCGTTTGCCATCTTCGTAGTTGTTATGCTGGCGAAGCCTGTAATTATTGATGATAATTTTTCGAGAGGTGAGGGTACTAATGCCACCTTTAACTATTCCTTTGGCTTTAAGACGGGCATGTAACGTAGATGGTTGAATGGGGGATTTTTCCAGTCCCTCTTGCACCATAGCTTGTAGCTCGGCTTTGATGTAAGCATCAAGTTCCTTACCCTGAATGACTTTATCGTCTGCATTGCGACTGCGCGGGGTCTTAGCCATTATTATTTCTCTCTATACGTTTCTGTTCAATAAAGAAAAGATCAGCTAGGGTTTTTGGAGTTTTGCCAATTAGCATTTGTTTATTAATTCGCTCAATAACTTTATATAATGGGTTGTTCAGATCATCAGAAAACAGGGAAACCAGTTTTTTCTCGCCTTTAACCTTTATAGTATCAGCTTCAAGAGCCTCGAGCACGATGAGAGCTTCTTCCTGTTCTTTTAATGCCAGCATGA
Source organism: Citrobacter sp. wls718 (assembly GCF_005280945.1). NCBI lineage: Bacteria > Pseudomonadati > Pseudomonadota > Gammaproteobacteria > Enterobacterales > Enterobacteriaceae > Citrobacter > Citrobacter sp. wls718. The sequence continues at coordinate 603 of NZ_SZWV01000059.1, read as the reverse complement.
AGCCTGGATTCACTATAGTCAACTTACGGAGTTGAATGATTTCTTTTCGCTTGTTTGATAAACGTCGTGATGCTTCTTCCGCTTCGCCAAGACGACCTGTAAGAGTGAAGTAGCCACAAGGTAGACCAGACTGACACTTAAGCGCATGAGGACAACCCCAGCGAGCTACATCTCTCGTACAGGCTCCAAATCCAAGAGGATGCAGTTTTGCATGGCGGTGAAGCAGTGATTTCGCCTTATCAGCCAAATTTTGTTGTACTAACTTGTCATGTGCACGTTTTAGTTCAGGCAGAAACTTATCGGACATTGTGCCAGTTATATAGTCAACAACCTCAGCAGTTGTTTCACCAAAAGTCTGCATGTTCTGCTTCAGATTATGCTCGGTATTGAGCTCAGGATTTATCATTAGTGAGGTTGTTAATTTAACGTTTGCAACACCTGTATTTTTTACCGTGTTAGAGGACTGTGATAGAGCTGCCATTCTGCGGCTAAGCTCAGTTCTGGGGGAGGGTGGGTTGAGCGGGATGCGGGGCTTCTGCTGCGTAGTAAAGAGTGATAGCTGGAAACTCTTCGTGAGAGCTTGATCTTGACCCTCCATCTCCG
>NZ_SZWV01000060.1:22946-31139 GCF_005280945.1 Citrobacter sp. wls718 | reverse complement strand
GAGATTCAGGGGGCCAGTCTAGTTTCCTTTCAATCACTGACATATGTGAACGGGAAAATATATCTATTACGAAAGTTATAAGCGATTGGTTGAATTTTTCGAGGAAGCTATTTGTAAAATTAGATGCTGTTCCATGTTGCTTGAAAAGAACATTCGAAGGGGATGACAATTCGGAAATAGAAAATATTACTTCAGGTTCTGATGAGTACCAAAGCGTTTTTGGTTCAACGGCTTACAGGGTCTTTATTCCTCTAAATCCACAAGAATGTGAAATTGAAAAAAATAAAAATCAAAATGAAATTGTTTCATCTTATATTTCTTATCAAGGTCTGGCATATGGCTTTTGGGAAGTAAAACCAACTAAAATAACTCGTTTTGCAAATGAAGGGTATCATATTGCAAATGGAACCTCACGTAATGCTATTATTAATACTCCCGGAGCAGTAATTATTAATGGCAATGTAAGTGATCATGTTTTATTTTTTAATCATTCCTTTGTAATTTTCAAAGAAGACTTCTTTGTTGGACCTGACATTGAAGCTGTTTTAGATGAGTCTTTATTTACCGAAGGTACAGTTGAGGTTTCACCTCAAAATATAAAGTCAGTAGTTCCCGGAGCAGAAAGTAACGTTGATCAAAATGTGAACGCTAAAGAAATTGTTAAAGGGGCTAAAGAAAGGGTATCTAAGGCAGAACGGGATGCTATATTTATAATGTTAAGTAAATACTATAAAAGTAAAAATGGTAAACTTGAGGCTGCACCAATCGCGAATATGTTGAATTCGGATGCCAAGGATATATTACCTGGGCGAGAGTTCAGCCCGGAAACTATTCGCCGCTGGTTGAAATCAATTCAATGATACTTCAAGTAATTTATTTTTATGGCAAATATAAAAACTTGTTAGCATTATTCATGAATTCTAATATTTATCATTCTCAGCAATCTATGGTGGGAAAGTTATAATAACTTTTTTTGTTGACTAATCCTTAATTATGCAAAGCTAATATAGAGTATAGCCATAAATGGAAAATTTAATATTGAGAAAAATGTATTTATGAGATTTTTTCATTATTGTGAGTTGCATGATTAATACATATCTCTTAATGAATCTCTCTTTTAACCTTTTCAATATTTATGTTTCAGGTTTTACTAAAAACGTAATGACGCAAAGGAAAAACGGTAAACACATCGAATATTCTATTTAAGAAGCCTCAAATGTATTTTAAAGTTCCCACATTAAGCCACCGTAAAAACCACATCAAGCCACTGTAAGCACCACAATAAGCAATGTGCACCTTAATAAGCCGTAAACTTCTTTTATATTAGCGCCTGCTTGAGCCATGCTGCATCCATCGAAACAAAGGAGGCAGTATGAAAGCAAAATTCAACAGTCCAACATCAGAAGAACGCTTACAGGTATTACGCAACAATGGCGAACCTCATGATCGCCTCGTACGTGAAAAAGAGCGTCAGCACATTACATCTGTATCCCGTTCAACGGCCTGGAAACTAGAGCAAGTCGGTCAGTTTCCACTGCGTAAGTCTATTGGTCTGAAATCCTGCGGGTGGCTGTTAAGTGACCTGCTGTATTGGATCAGTGAGCGTTAACATCAGGTTTTTTTTGCATTTATTTTTTGGATGACCCGAGTTCATCCTGCTATTTCTACTATTAATAGCGGAATAGCAATATGAGTGAAATCGTTTTAAACGTTAACTGAATGAGAGGTATCTATGCTGTGTGGTCGTCCTTTTCCTGTACATGTGTTCCCACAGATCATCAGAAATGCAGTTTACGAAGTAGAACAGCATACGCAGGCTCCTCAGGCTTTGATTGCTGCATCAGTACTAGGGGTTATTTCTCTTGCCTGCCAGAACCGGATTGATGTGTGCAGACTGAATAATCTGCGCAGCCCGGTATCGCTTTTTTTACTGACACTGGCGGAATCGGGTGAACGCAAAAGTACGGTGGACAAACTGCTAATGAAGCCATTGTATCAGCTGGAAGATGAATGGTTTGAAAAATATACCCAGGATCTGATTATCTGGCGGAATGAGGAAACGGCTTTTAATGTTGAAAAGAAAGCCTTGATGTCAAAACTGAAATCAGAGATTTCCCGTAACAAAGAACATTCCACAACGAATGAACGACTGAAAGCGCTGTTGGCAACATACCCGAAAGCACCGGTCAGGTTCAGACAGATATTCAATGATGCCACACCTGCGGCGATAAAAGACTATCTCAGTGGGCACTGGCGGTCTATCGGGCTTATGTCTGATGAAGCTGGCACCATTTTTAACGGCTATGCGCTGAATGAACTGCCTTTCATCAATAAAATGTGGGATGGCGCAATGTTTCCCGTGGAAAGAAAAAGCGAACCGGATAAATTAATCAAAGATGCCAGAATGACGCTGGCACTGATGGTCCAGCCTGATGTGCTTAAAAAAGGATATCTGGAACGAAAAGGCGATACAGCGAAAGGGATCGGATTCTTCGCACGGTGCTTGATGTGTCAGCCTGGTTCAACACAGGGCTACCGGCAAATTACCAACCCGGTTGTCTCAAGCGAGCATCTACCGGTATTTCATCTACGACTGATGGGGATCGTTAACGAGAGTATTATCAGAAATGATGAAAATGAACGTCTGTGTCTGTACTTCTCCCCTGAGGCTGAAAAACGCTGGCTCGAATTTTATAATAAAGTTGAGTCGGAAATGGGGATTCTTGGAGCACTGTCTAATTTTAAAGATTATGCCTCTAAAATGGCTGAAAATATGGCAAGAATTGCGGCATTATTGCATTACTTTAATGGTGATGAAGGTGATATATCTCTTCTGACTACGGAGGCGGCTGTGGAGATCAGTGCCTGGTATGTTGATGAGTATATTCGACTTGTTTCTCATCCCCCGGGATTTACACTGGTTAATTCAGAAGCGGATGAACTTTACTTCTGGATTAAAGAGTATTGCTGTCGGTGCTTTGTACCCTACATCAGGAAAAACACTATACTGCAATATGGACCCAGTAGGTTTCGAAATCGTAATAAAGTGAATGAGTTGTTAGGTACACTATATTCTCAAAAAAGGATATTCGCTGCTAAAAAAGGAAAAACAGTATTTATAGCACCCGCTAATGTCGAATTTAATATTTATAGTTAAATTAATTGCAGAGTGGATTGGTAAAGCATTGGCGTTACGCAATGTAACTTTTTTGACGAATTTAGTGTTGGATAGGTAATATATTGCTATCATCTTTAATATTATATCTATCCTACAATCAAGCAATGCTTGCATCTATTTAAATCATTAAAAGTAAATAGTATTGTAGGAATATACATAAGGATTTAATCTATGAATTTATACCCAGGATCGCATGGTGAGCATGTACTCGCCTATAAAAAGCATATTGAACGAGTCGTCAATGATGCTGTAAGTGAATTCCCTAGAACAATGGCATTACGTGTTGATGTACATTATCCACCTATTTTAGACAGAGGAGATACTGTTTGCTGCTTCCCTAATGTGGAGCCTGGTGCCATATCCCGTTTCCGTAATGCGTTAAATGCAATGCTGGAGGCCAATGAAAAAGCCAGAACTGCCAACGGCAAAAGAATATATCCAAACCGAGTTCGTCATGTTTGGGTAAGGGAGTTTTCCGAAGAGGGAAAATGCCACTTTCATATTGGTCTTTTTTTTAACAAAGATGCTTATTACCATTTAGGTGATTATGAGGCTGAAAGCAATTTACGGATGATGATTGTAAGGGCATGGTACAGTGCACTGGGGTTGGAACTGGATGATTATCCGGGATTGGTTCACTACCCTGAAAATTGTCGTTATATATTAGACGTCAATGATTTTAACTTTGAAGGAGAATACAATAAATTACTGAATCGTCTTGACTACCTGGCTAAACTTGATACAAAAGTATACGGAGATGGCGACCGTAGCTTCGGCTGCAGTCGCGGGTAATTTATTTTTTTACAGAAATGGCCTTTCTTATGGATGGAAAGGCCAGACCTTATATATCAAGACGATGGTGAGCGATAAAGTATTGTTTTCAAGTAATCATCTGTTGCAGTAAACTCAGGGAGTTGGCCACTCATGGCCTGTGTTAGTGGAATAATCTTTGTCCTGACTCCCATCCCCCTGAAATCAACGTAACCATAATCACGTAAGACTTCCATGATAATCGTATTACGTGGTGAACGCTGACCTGCAACCATCTTTTCAACCGACATCGAATTATTCAGCGCCCCAGGGCTAATAACTTCAAATCGATTGCTATACAAGCCAATCTCTATCTCAACAAAGCGTGTCCAGTCATGATGAGCCAGTGCATTTACAACAGTTTCGCGAATAGCTTCCAGTGGATAATACCAGGTTGTTTCCCGACGTAGATGCGTATCGGGTAGAGAGGCCTCTGAAGTGATAAAGGGCATGATAGTCGACATCAAACGCTCAATCAATCCACCATCGATCAAAGCCTTTCCGGCTTCCTCAGTATCAAAACGCCCAACCATTGGACCATCCAGAATATCATCGAGTAACGGTTGGTACTCCTTATCCTCGCTGGCAAACGCAAAGACTCGGATACCTGATTGACGTAAATACTGGCGTGGATGTTTACCGAAGAGCACCAACCCGGCAATTGTACAACAGACATTTTCACCCGCATGTGTCAGAAAACTTAATCCTAACAACCGTTGTTGAACCGCCCCGGGAATCCTGGAGACTAAACTCCCTGAGAAAGAGGTAAACAGGATGACTAAAAATACTCGTTTTTCCCCCGAAGTCCGTCAGAGGGCGATTCGTATGCTTCTGGAAAGTCAGGGCGAATATGACTCACAGTGGGCGGCAATTTGTTCCATTGCCCCAAAGATTGGCTATACACCGGAGACTCTGCGTGTCTGGGTACGCCAGCATGAGCGAGATACCGGAGGCGGTGATGGCGGGCTCACCACCGCTGAACGTCAGCGTCTGAAAGAGCTGGAACGTGAAAATCGTGAACTGCGCCGCAGTAACGATATCCTTCGCCAGGCTTCCGCTTATTTTGCGAAGGCGGAATTCGACCGCCTCTGGAAAAAATGATGCCGCTGCTGGATAAGTTGCGTGAGCAGTACGGGGTCGGACCGCTATGCAGCGAACTGCATATTGCCCCGTCAACGTATTACCACTGTCAGCAACAGCGACATCATCCGGATAAACACAGTGCCCGTGCGCAGCGCGATGACTGGCTGAAGAAAGAGATACAGCGCGTATACGATGAAAATCACAAGGTATACGGTGTGCGTAAAGTCTGGCGTCAGTTGTTACGGGAAGGTATCAGAGTGGCCAGATGCACTGTGGCACGTCACATGGCGGTTATGGGACTTGCCGGTGTTCTCCGGGGTAAAAAGGTCCGTACGACCATCAGCCGGAAAGCCGTTGCCGCAGGCGACCGCGTAAACCGTCAGTTCGTGGCAGAACGTCCTGACCAGCTGTGGGTGGCTGATTTTACTTACGTCAGCACATGGCAGGGCTTCGTCTATGTGGCGTTCATCATTGATGTGTTTGCCGGATACATCGTGGGGTGGCGGGTCTCATCGTCCATGGAAACGACATTCGTGCTGGATGCACTGGAGCAGGCGTTATGGGCCCGTCGACCGTCCGGCACAGTCCATCACAGTGATAAAGGTTCTCAGTATGTATCGCTGGCCTACACACAGCGGCTTAAGGAAGCCGGATTACTGGCATCAACAGGAAGTACTGGTGACTCGTATGACAACGCGATGGCGGAGAGCATCAATGGCCTTTACAAAGCGGAGGTAATACACCGTAAGAGCTGGAAAAACCGGACAGAAGTGGAGCTGACCACACTCACGTGGGTGGACTGGTATAACAATCGACGATTGCTGGAAAGGCTGGGCCATATCCCACCGGCAGAAGCAGAAAAAGCTTATTATGCTTCCATCGGAAACGATGATCTGGCAGCCTGAGTTCACAGATAAAACACTCTCCAGGAAACCCGGGGCGGTTCAGGAAAAACTCTAAAGCGGTGGCCAGTTTTAGTTGACCACTACACTTCTCAAAATCAAGGGATACAGAGACCATTTCAGTTGGCTGCTGCTGAATCAGGATGTGAGGCGATCCTTCGAGTCAATCTGGCAAAGCCTCAATCAAAGGCAAGAGCGGGTACTGCAAGAGTCGGCGTATGCCAGGTGGCAGTTCGACTTTCAGGCACCCACTTCCCTTGCGGGTACCACCATGGATGTGCGAGGCCCCTTTGATCCGGAAAGCAACGAATTGCTGGTCTGGGAGATCGAAAAGCTTCAGGGGCTCCGGTTTAGCCATCGCGGTGATATTTTTTTCCGTCACCCTGCTCTCAAGTTACCCGTCAGGGGAGAGAACACAGGCTGTGTATCCGTGCCATCGGGAGCGAAAGAGTTGGAGGTGGATGCTGACGAAGAGCCGACTGCTGCCAAGGAGCAGAGGTTGATTCATCTGCCCGTTGAGGGAGTCACGTTTGATGCTCAGCTGCGCACCAAGATCGCCTACAACGGGGATCGTGCCAACGGTTATGGCAAGAAGGTCGACGACGAGCAATGCCCGAGCAGAGAAATCCAACTCTTCGGCGTGGCTGATCCTGTGAGCGAGGGCAGCATAGCGTCAGGAGAATTCCAACAATTGGGTGAGGGAGAGGGTGATGGGGACGAGCATGAACGGCTTGCAGATCGCTTCTCGCTGCTCCGAGAGATTCTTGAACAAATCACCCAAGAGTCTGGAGTTGCGCTGGTAGCACTGGAAGTGAGGCCTCTGCCGCCCGTTCCACGTTGCAGCTACCACATGATTGATCACGAAAAATCACGCTGTTATCTGCTGGCAAGGTTCAAGCTGCAAAACGGCGATCAACGCTACCTTCTAGAAATAGATACCTCAGACAACCGGAAGACCATGTCAACGCGGATCATGGGCTTCAAAGTAGGTGTTGAGGCAGGAAAATGCATAGACAGGATCTTGAGGGAGACAGTGAAAGGCTCGTTGCGTTGGCCAGGCACCATGGCGAAGTACTGTGAGCCTTTGCACTCTGTGCATCACCCGAAAGAAAGCTCATCTGGGGCCAACCATGCCCGGGTGTTCGACCGGAAGCAGCGGATACACGCGGCCCTAGGCTGATTGCAGAATACACCGCAGTTCGGCTGCGATACATCTTGTCGCGCACTGCGTGCAGCCTCCCCGAAACTGCCCCGAGCCATGCCAAGGCGATATAGGCCCCTTGGGAGTCGGCAAGACGCATCTGGCCATCGCACTGCGCTATCGGGCGGCGCAGTGCGGCATCAAGACCCGCTTCATCACTGCGGCCGACCTTGGTGCTGCAACTGGGCGCGGACCAGCGTAACCGTCCGGGCATCCCGGCTGGCTTGCCCCCGCCAAGCTAAGAGATGGTGGCAGTTCGTGGATGCCGTTTCCCGGGTGCACGCGATCCGAGACCACGCGATCAAGCAGGAAAACGAGCACCTGGGCTTGCCTGACTGACCGCAGGCCGGCGACGACAAGGTGGAAAAGTTCGGCGTGTGGCTCTGGCGGCAACGATCCCGCGAAGGGCGGACGGTGCTTGAGCTGTTGAACGTAAGCGTGCGGGCAAACCGTCTTGCGCGACTATGCCGGATGCCACCTATGCGGCAGCAGCTCTGCAATCTCACTCGCCCGCTGCGTCGGCAACCGTGTCAGCACATCCTTGAGATAGGCATACGGATCGTGCCCATTATTACGGGCCGACTGGATCAAACTCATGATCGCAGCAGCGCGCTTGAGCATGCGAACCCGCGCCGAGCATTTGAGAAGGCAACGGGATGAACGCTGGCTGGATAGCCGTGGTTTTCTGGGTAAGCAGGCGAATCCATTTGTGGACGAGGTTGGCATTGAGGCTGTAGCCCAAGGCGATGTTTGCGATGGAGGCACCGTGTTCAGAACACTCCTGAATGACCTGGGCCTTGAAAGATTTGCTGTAGGTACGGCGCTGAGGGCGCATGGAAAATCCGCTTGATGGGCCATGGCCTTCGGCGGCGGTGTCGGGAAGGTGTGTTGGCCGGACGGATACTGTTGAACTACGTTGTCTGGGGCAACGGAAGTGTTTCGGCCCGACTCTGGAACGCGATCCGCAGCGGCGACTGGGCAATTCCGCACGTTGGCCTGAGCAGCCTCGGGGAAATCGT
>NZ_SZWV01000060.1:21301-22912 GCF_005280945.1 Citrobacter sp. wls718 | reverse complement strand
CTGGGCGCGCCCAGACGAGTTTCCGCCAAGGAACATGCAGACGAGCAAGGGGCTGCGGGCACTCGGCTACAACGTGAGGATCGGTGTTTGATCGAGGCGCCTGTGGCACACGCAGGCTGAGGAGCCAGGCGCTGTCCATTGCCTGATCAGGCCGCCCCCCTGTGCCTTGCCTGAGCAGTTGACCTGCATCAATGGGGCGGGAGAACGCTGCACATTGACTCTTGACTCTTGAGGTTTTTCATAGTAGGTCTAATATTACAAAGTATTGCAAGGATATCCTTGGCCGGAACCGCAAAGCGACGCGATTGGAGAGGGTGAGATGAAAGCGCACCTACAGGTGATTTTCACGCTCGATGAATTGGCTGCGTACTTGAAAGTCGGCAAGCGGACGCTTTATCGGCTCGCCGCACACGGGGAAATTCCGGCTTTCAAGGTGGGCGGGACGTGGCGGCTTCGTCAAAGTGAAATCGATCAGTGCATCAATGATCAGACCCGAGCCGGAGCAAAGAAGGAGGTGATGCGCAAGCGTGAACAGCAGAAGTCATCCGAGCAGCCCGTGTCGCCTGGGCGCACTGCCCGTCGCAGCAGGCAAAGGGCTTGAGTAACTCGTTTTCCAATTTTTCTGGAGGTATGACATGGACATCGATTTCAAGAAGTTGGCTCCCTGGAACTGGTTCAAGAACGAGCAGCAAGAGCAGCAGACCGCCTCTTCCCTGCCGGTGCAGCGCAATGACCTGCCAGCGGCGAGCGGGCCAGTCAGCCCGATCCTGCAACTGCATCGGGAAATCGACCGGCTGTTCGATGACGCATTCCGGGGCTTCGGTTTTCCGGCGTTGAACATGCCGCAGTGGCCATCCGATTGGTCGGGCATGCTGAAGCCGGCCCTGGACATCCAGGAAACCGACAAGCAGTACAAGATTGCCCTGGAAGTGCCCGGTGTCGAGGAGAAGGACATCCAGATCACCCTCGACAACGACGTGCTGATGGTGCGTGGCGAGAAGCGCCAGGAACAGGAGAAGAAGGAAGGTGGCTTCCACCGTGTGGAGCGCTCCTACGGCAGCTTTCAGCGTGCCTTGAACCTGCCTGACGACGCCAACCAGGATTCGATCAAGGCATCGTTCAAGAACGGGGTGCTCACGGTCACGATCGACAAGCGCGAGGTCAGCGCGCCGAAGCAGGGACGCTCGATCCCGATCAACGGCTGACGTCGCCGGCTCGTTCGTCACAAGAAAAACCCGGCCCGAGACGAGGTGTCGCGGCTCGCGATGCCTCGTCGCCTCAACCTTTTCAACCTTCTAAGGAGCATCAGCATGGCCAGAAAACAATGCCAGGTCTGCGGCCAACCCGCCACCGTGCGGGTGGAAGCCAATCTCAACGGTCGTCACAGCACCATGCTGTTGTGCGACGACCATTACCGGCAATTAGTGCGCCAGCAAAAGCGCACCGTTTCGCCGCTGGAAGCCTTGTTCGGTTCGCGCAGCGGCCTGTTCGAGGACTTCCTCGGCAGTGACTTCTTCCGCATCGGCGACGACGCGACGCCAGTTGCCGCCGATACCGATGACGTGGTCGATGCCTCGTTTGGCGAGCCCGCCGCCGCAGGTTCGGGTGCGC
>NZ_SZWV01000060.1:12592-21263 GCF_005280945.1 Citrobacter sp. wls718 | reverse complement strand
GCGGCAGTGGGCTGGCCAGCCGCATCAGCGAACAGTCGGAAGCCTTGTTGCAGGAGGCCGCCAAACACGCTGCCGAATTTGGCCGCTCCGAGGTGGATACCGAACATCTGCTGCTGGCGCTGGCCGACAGCGACGTGGTCAAGACCATCCTGGGTCAGTTCAAGATCAAGGTCGATGACCTCAAGCGGCAGATCGAGTCTGAGGCCAAGCGCGGGGACAAGCCCTTCGAGGGCGAGATCGGCGTGTCGCCGCGCGTGAAGGATGCGCTCAGCCGCGCCTTCGTGGCCTCCAATGAACTCGGCCATTCTTATGTCGGTCCAGAGCATTTCCTGATCGGTCTGGCCGAGGAAGGCGAAGGGCTGGCCGCCAACCTGCTGCGCCGCTACGGCCTGACGCCGCAGGCGCTGCGCCAACAGGTCAGCAAGGTGGTCGGCAAGGGCGCCGAGGATGGACGCGCTGAGACGCCGACCAACACGCCAGAACTCGACAAGTACTCGCGCGACCTGACCAAGATGGCGCGCGACGGCAAGCTCGACCCGGTGATCGGCCGCGCGCAGGAGATCGAAACAACCATCGAGGTGCTGGCCCGGCGCAAGAAGAACAACCCGGTGCTGATCGGCGAGCCGGGTGTGGGCAAGACCGCCATCGTCGAAGGGCTGGCGCAGCGCATGGTGGCGGGTGAAGTGCCCGAGACCTTGCGCGACAAGCGCCTGGTGGAACTCAACATCAACGCCATGGTGGCCGGCGCCAAATATCGCGGCGAGTTCGAGGAGCGCGTGCAGAAGGTGCTGAAGGAGGTGACCGAGCACCAGGGCGAGCTGATTTTGTTCATCGACGAGGTGCACACCATCGTCGGTGCCGGCCAGGGCGGTGGCGAAGGCGGGCTGGACGTGGCCAACGTGTTCAAACCGATGATGGCGCGCGGTGAACTCAACCTGATCGGCGCCACGACGCTGAACGAGTACCAGAAATACATCGAGAAGGATGCCGCACTGGAGCGGCGCTTCCAGCCGGTGACGGTGCCCGAGCCGACGGTGGCCCAGGCCATCATGATTCTGCGCGGCCTGCGCGACACCTTCGAGGCGCACCACAAGGTCAGCATCTCCGAGGACGCGATCATCGCGGCGGCCGAGTTGTCCGACCGCTACATCACGGCGCGCTTCCTGCCGGACAAGGCGATCGACCTGCTCGACCAGGCGGCCGCGCGCGTCAAGCTGTCGGCCACGGCCCGGCCGGTGGCCGTGCAGGAGCTGGAGTCCGAACTGCACCAGCTGCGGCGTGAACAGGATTACGTGGCCGCGCGCAAGCAGTACGACCAGGCCGCCGAGCTCGGCAAGCGCATCGAAGCCAAGGAGGCCGAGCTCAAGAAGCTCGTCGAGAACTGGGAGCGGGAGCGGGCCTCCGGCAGTGCCGAGGTCAAGGCGGAACACGTGGCGCAGATCGTCTCGCGCCTGACCGGCATCCCGGTCAACGAGTTGACGGTGGAAGAGCGCGAAAAGCTGCTGCACTTGGAACAACGGCTGCACGAGCGCCTGGTGGGACAAGACGAGGCGGTCCGTGCCGTGGCCGATGCCGTGCGGCTGTCCCGCGCCGGCCTGCGCGAAGGCAGCAAACCGGTGGCTACCTTCCTGTTTCTGGGCCCGACCGGGGTGGGCAAGACCGAGCTCGCCAAGGCATTGGCCGAATCGATCTACGGCGATGAGCACGCCCTGTTGCGCATCGACATGTCGGAATATGGCGAACGCCATACCGTGGCGCGGCTAGTGGGCGCGCCTCCGGGCTATGTCGGTTACGACGAAGGCGGTCAGCTCACCGAGAAGGTGCGGCGCAAGCCCTACAGCGTGCTGCTGCTCGACGAGATCGAGAAGGCACACCCTGACGTCTACAACATCCTGCTGCAAGTGTTCGACGACGGTCGCCTCACCGACGGCAAGGGCCGGGTGGTGGATTTCACCAACACCATCATCATCGCCACGTCCAACCTGGGTTCGGACATCATCCAGCGACGGCTGAAGGCGCGTGGGGCGGCCGACGAGGAGTACGAAAAGACCAAGGCCGAGGTCATGGACGTGCTGCGCGGCCACTTCCGGCCCGAGTTCCTCAACCGCATCGACGAGATCATCGTCTTCCATGCGCTGGGCAAGGAGGAGATCCGCCACATCGTCGGCCTGCAGCTCGATCGCGTGGCGCGCAGCGCCGCCAGCCAGGGCGTGACGCTCACTTTCGATCAGACGCTGATCGACCATTTCGCGGAAGAAGGCTACAAACCCGAGTTCGGTGCGCGTGAACTCAAGCGCCTGATCCGCAGCGAGCTGGAAACTGCGCTGGCGCGCGAGATGCTCGGTGGCAGCATCGGCAAGGGCGATCACGCCAGCGCACGCTGGGACGACAAGGCCGAACGCGTGGTGTTCGAACGCAAAGAGCTACCGCAGACCCCGGCCGAGCCGGAGCAGCCGGATGTCGCGAAGGCGACCGAGACGCCGCACGGCGACGCTGGCAAAGGCTCGCGCAAGAAGAAGTCGGCGAGCGACGCATCTTGATGGCGGGCGAGGCTGCCGTGTCCGACCCCATCGGCCTGGCATGGGCAGCCTCCCTGGCATCAATCGCGGTGGCGGTCGTGCCCGCGGGTCACGCGGTCGTCTACAAGCGTGATCCGCGGTCGCCCCGAAATCCTCGACCAGGCGCTGCTGCGTGCCGGCCGCTTCGACCGCCAGGTGCTGGTGGACCGGCCCGACAAGAAGGGGCGGCTGGACATCCTGAAGGTTCATATCAAGAAGGTGACGCTGGCCCAGGATGTAGACCTCGAACAGGTAGCCGCACTGACCACGGGCTTTTCCGGCGCGGACCTCGCCAATCTGGTCAACGAGGCGGCGCTGGCGGCGAGGAGACGCCGTGCGTCCGCCGTGGAATTGCAGGACTTCACCGCGACCATCGAGCGCATCGTGCGGGCCTGGAAAAGAAGAGCCGCGTGCTCAATCCCAAGGAGCGGGAAACCGTGGCCCATCACGAGATGGGCCATGCGCTGGTGGCGCTGGCGCTGCCCGAAACCGACCCCGTACACAAGATCTCGATCATCCCGCGCGGCATCGGCGCGCTGGGCTACACCTTGCAGCGCCCCACCGAAGACCGCTTCCTGATGACGCGTACCGATCTCGAGCACAAGATCGTCGTACTGCTGGGCGGGCGTGCCGCCGAAAAGCTGGTGTTCGGCGAGTTGTCTACCGGGGCGGCGGACGATCTGGCGCGAGCCACCGACATCGCCCGCGACATGATCACCCGCTTTGGCATGGACGAGGGCCTGGGCTACATCGCCTTCGAGGCGCAGCGGCCCCGCTTTGTCGATACACCGGAACTGGCCCACGGCGGTTGCCGGGTGGCCGAATCGACCCAGGCGCGCATCGATCAGGCTATCCGCGACATCGTGATGGGCGTGTTCGAGCACGCCTACCGGATTCTCGACATCAACCGCGCGGTGCTGGAGCGCTGTGCGCGCGAGCTGCTGGCGCGGGAAACGCTCGACGAAAGCGATATCCGTCAATTGACTCAAGGACTTGTTCGGAACTGAAAACAGTAGTAGGTGCCATTCAGAGTAAACCGACGGCTCTGTTCAGTGCGTCATCCAATTCGTCGGCATTGTTCAAGGAGAACCGATATGTCTGCATTGACTCCGTGGGACCCCTTCCGGGAACTGGATGAATTGCAAAACCGCCTGGCGACGATGTTCGGACGAATACCCCAGCGACAGGGCGCCCGTACCGGCAACGAAGCCATGACCACGGCGGACTGGGCACCAATGGCGGACATCAGCGAGGATGAGAACGCATTCCTCCTCAAGCTGGATCTGCCGGAGGTCCCCAAGGATGCCGTGCGCGTCAGCGCGGAAAACGGTGTGCTCACCATCAGCGGCGAGCGCAAACTGGAAAAAGAGGAGCAGGGCAAGAAGTTCCACCGCATCGAACGTGCGTATGGCCGCTTTGTGCGCAGCTTTGTCTTGCCTGACAACGTTGATCCGACCAAGGTGACGGCTTCCATGAAAGACGGCGTGCTGGAAGTGCGGCTTGTCAAGGCCGAGCAAGCCAAACCGAAACAGATTGAAATCTCAGTCAACTAACTTCAATTAAGAGCCCAAGATCATGAATATCAAACAGCCACAATACACCTTCTCCGCACTTGCCCTGGCGGTCGTCGTCGGACTGAGCGGACCGGCTCTGGCCCAATCGGCGGCAGGTTCTAGCCCAGGTGCTGCAGCACCCTCTGCCGCATCCAAGGCGGCACAGCCACAGGTAGATGACAAGGCCGCCCGGGAAGCCGATAAAAAGCGTGCCGAGCTCACTCAAGACGCCATCACGGCGCTCACCAAGACCCAGGAGGCTTTGACCCTCCTTGATGCAAAGAAGACCAAGGAGGCGCTTGCTGCGCTGGAACTGGCCAGCGGAAAGCTGGAACTGGTATTGGCACGCGACGCCAAACTTGCTTTGGCGCCGGTCGATGTACGCGTCATCACCCACGATATCCACGCCAACGTGGAATCGGTAAAGAAAGTGGTCAAGTTGTCTCGGGAGTTGTTGGGTGATGGCGAGGTGCAAAAGGCCCGGCCCATCGTTGCCAATCTGGCCAGCGAAATCGTAATCCAAACCGACAACCTTCCGATGGCAACGTACCCGGCAGCGATCAAGTCGGCCGCACGGCTCATCGACAGCGGCAAGATCGACAACGCCAAAGCGGAACTCGCCCGAGCACTGAACACGCTGGTGGTGACCTCGGTCGCCTTTCCTCTGCCCGTGCTACGGGCCGAAGCCGCGATGGCAAAAGCTGAAAAGCTGGCCGAGACCGACAGGCGCGATGCCAAGCAGAACGAGGAGCTCAGCACCTTGCTGTCGTCCGTGCGCACGGAGATCGAGATGGCGCAGATCCTGGGTTATGGCAAGAAGGCGGACTTCAAACCCATCTTCGATCAGGTGAAGTCCATTGAGCAAAAGTCGGCTGGTGGCAAAAGCGGCAAGGGATGGTTCGACGAGTTGAAGACGCGCATCCAAAAGCTGTTTTGAGGTGATGAAGGGGCTGACTGCTCTGTCGGTCAGTCTCGCGATGTTCGCATTCAGCCCCAATAGATTCGCCTATTTTCACTATCTCATACGAGGCATATCACCATGAATGAGCAAACACCGAATCCCAATGCGACGAACGAAGGAATAAACGAACAGGCCGCGGTAAGCAGCCTTCCTGTCAGTCCAGAGTCCAAGCCTGAAGTCGTCACGGAGGTACAGCCTGAGGTTCAGAAAGAAACGGACTCGCAGGCGGCAGACAAACGTAAACAAGTCCTCGATGAGGCAGTCTCGGCCTTGTCGCTGACCAAATCCGCGCTGGCCGCACTTGACGGCAAGGACACTGCACGCGCATTGGCAACGCTGGCCGAAGTGACGGGAAAGCTGGAGCTGATCGTCGCGCGCGAACCCACGCTCGCCCTGGCCGGCGTTGATGTGCGCACCATCGTGCACGACTTGTTCGCCAACACGGAAACCATTGAGGCGATGACCGACGAGGCGCTGGATGCCCTCAAACATGGCGAGGTGCAACAGGCTCGCCACGTGCTGGCTTTGCTGGCCAGTGAAATCGTGATCACGGTCACCAACATCCCTTTGGCGTCCTATCCCGCAGCCGTGAAGGCAGTCGTGCCGCTGATCGATCAGGGCAAGATCGAAGAAGCCAAAGCCGCGCTGCAGTCAGCGCTCAGCACGCTGGTCGAGGAGCGCAGCGTGCTTCCGCTGCCCGTCCTGCGTGCGAAGCTGCTCCTGAAGCGCGCCGAGCCCCTGGTAGAAGATGGTCAGCGCAGCGAAGCATCCAATGAGCGCCTGGAGACATTGTTGAACGAAGCCCGGCAGCAGTTGGAAATGGCAGAACTGCTGGGCTATGGAAAAAGGAAGGACTTTGAGCCCCTGTACGCTGAACTCAAGAAAATCAAGGAAAAGACGGGAGGGGGAGGCTGCGGAAAAGGCTGGCTCGATGAAGTCAAGGCAAAACTGTCCAAGTTGTTCTGAAACCGCTGGAGAGGGGGCGCATAGCGCCCCCTCTCTTGTCCCATGAGTGTTTGATTTTTTATTTTGTATAGATCTTTAGGAGATATTGCATGAACACAGACACCATCGCTAATTCCAATGCGGATGACCCCACCAAAGCACTGTGTTCGCTGAGCCAAAATTGGTGGCTTTTTGTGCTGCGCGGTGTCTTGGCATTGATTTTTGCAGCCCTCGCGTTCTGGATGCCACAATCGGCTCTGTTGGCCATGACCATCATGTTCGGCGCATTTTCCTTGGTCAATGGCGCGTTCAACTTGTTTGCAGCGGTGCGCCATATCCAGAAAAAAGAGCGCTGGGGCTGGCTGCTGTTCAGCGGCATTGTCGGCATACTTACGGGCGTCGTCGTCCTGGTTGCTCCTTGGGTCGCCACGATAGTCTTGGCTTCTTTTTTATGGGCTAGCGTGGGCTTCTGGGCGATTTTCACCGGTGTGCTGGAGATATCCGCCGCCGTTCGGCTGCGTCGGGAAATCAAGGGTGAAATCTGGCTTGCCCTCAGTGGACTGCTCTCGATTATCCTTGGCGCTATCGTCTTGTGGATATTTTTTACCCGTCCGGTCGAGTCATTCGTGGCCGCAGGCTGGCTGTTGGGTTTCCATGCGGCAGTCTATGGCGTCACGCTTTTGTTCTTGAGTTGGAGTCTTCGCAAAACGCGCCTGGGGTAAGAGCGTGCCAAACCAAAATCTATGGATATGAGCATCCTCGATTCATGCCTCCATAGAAATGACATCGAAGGAGTCATACATGCAGATACAATATAGCTATCGAGCTATCGACAAAGAGTTTCATGAACCTTGGCAGAGAGCTTTGGGAAATGTGATCGAGCACGCCCTCAAGCCATTGCTCGACAAACACACTAAAGATTCAGCGCGACTTCAAATCGTCCTTGATCGCGACAAGATCAAGCGGCAATTTCTGGCCAGTGGCTATATGCACCTGCCCGGCAAAAAGATTGTCAGCGTTACTGCATCACATAACGAGCTGACGCCCCTCGCGCAGATGCTCGCACAGTCGTTGTTCCGTCAGGCCAAGAAGCATTTTGACCGACTGCATGCTCAGGATCAAATCAAGCGCAAAGCACGACGCGAGCGCTTGCGCGAGCTCAAGGTGCGGATTGCCGCAAAACCCGCATCAGCCGCCCATGAGGCCGAGGTGACCCGAATGCCTCTACTGTCGAAACTTGAGGCTGTCGCAAGGCGTGAGCTGGCTTATCTGCGGGCCGTCGGCGATTTACCGCGCGATTATCCGACGCTGCGCGACGTGGTGGATGAAGCGATTGTCCGAGCTAAGGTGGAATGGCAATCCGTGCCGGGGGAAAAAGAGGCTTACACCGGTCTTTTGAAGCATCTGTTCGCCGTCCTGGATAACGAAGTGGCAAGCAGCCGGCAATTTGGCGAATCCGTTTCTCTGGACGCGCCGGTCGAACCGGATGCCCAAGACGTGGCCGAGGCCATGGTGGAAGAGGAAATCTTCGAATTTTATCAGCACGATGACACACTCAAGCTGGCCGATATTTTCGCTGGCAGTCAGCATCCCGATGTCGCAACGATCGCGGAACAGGAGGAGCTGATTGATCGGTCGAGCGAGTTCGCTTTTGCATTTGACCTGCTGAAGGACATGCCGCGTTTGTGGCGGCGCATTTTTCTGCTTATCCGTGTGGACGGGCTGAATGCCAGCAGCGTCTCTGAAATCCTGCTGATTCCTAGTAAGGAAGATGCTGTCCGAAGGTGGCTCATGCAGGCCGAAGCATTCATCGCTGCTCATCTGGAAGAGGCCGGAGTAAGCAAAAACGGGAACGATTGGCTCCAAGGCGTTGATTGGTCGGCATTGTCTGTGACCCGAAACGAGGCAGCCTCACTGTGGTCCAAGGAGGCGAACCATGAAGAATGATCTTCACCTTGTCTGCCCGCATTGCCAGTCCATCAACCGCGTACCGACTGCGAAGCTATCGGAACATCCCAACTGTGGCCGCTGCCAGCAGCCCTTGTTCACGGGCGAGCCCATCGAGTTGACCACGGCGACGTTCTCGCGCCACGTGGAGCGCAGCGATCTGCCGCTGCTGGTCGATTTCTGGGCGCCATGGTGCGGGCCGTGCAAGATGATGGCGCCACAGTTCCAGCAAGCAGCGCACCAGCTCGAACCGAGGATCCGGCTGGCGAAGGTGAATACCGAGGCTGAGCCCCACCTGGCCACGCAGTTCGGTATCCGCAGCATCCCGACGCTTGCCCTGTTCCAGGGTGGGCGGGAAATCGCCCGTCAGGCCGGCGTGATGGGCGCGCAGGACATCGTGCGCTGGACGTCGACGCAAGTGGGACGCTGACCGATGCAGGGCTTGCTCGGCACTACACTAATCCTGCTGGCAGCTTGCAGCCTGGCGGCGATGGCGACGGCGGCGTTCAGAGTGCCCGCCTTGCTGGGGTATCTCTCTGTCGGCGTTGTACTGGGCCCCTCAGTCATCGGCGTGATCGCGCCGGGGGAGACGCTGAGCTTTCTGTCCGAGCTGGGCGTGGCGCTGCTGTTGTTCATGGTCGGACTGGAATTCTCCCTCGGAGACTTCTGGCTCGCCCGCAGGACGGTGCTGATGGCGGGCGCTCTGC
>NZ_SZWV01000060.1:10010-12194 GCF_005280945.1 Citrobacter sp. wls718 | reverse complement strand
GCCGCCGCTGCGCACGCGGTCGGCGTATCCGCCGCCCTGGGGGCCTTCCTCGCCGGGATGGTGCTGGGCGAGAGCGACTTCCGGCACCACATGGAAAGCCACCTCAGGCCGTTTCGCGATGTGTTGTCGGGCGTGTTCTTCGTGACCATCGGCCTGCAACTGGACGCAGCACAGATTCTTTCGGCACCGCTGGCGGTGCTGGCGTGGCTGGTGGTGCTGGTACCGGTCAAGATCCTGCTCAATACGCTGGCCTTGCGGGCGACGCGCCTGTCCGCCCTCGATGCCTGGCGCACGGGCATAGCGTTGGGGCACGGCGGCGAGTTCGCCCTGCTGTTGTTGGGCACGGTCTTGCAGCAGCATCTGATCCCCGCGACCGTCGTCCAACCCATGCTGGTCGCGCTGGTGCTCAGCATGGCCCTGGCACCGCTACTGATCCGCCATCACGATGTACTTGCCCGGTTCTTGAGCCGCACCGGCGGCGTCATTCAGCCACCCCAGGCTGAAGAAGTCGAGATCGCCGCGCAGACGACGCGATATCGAGACCATGTCATCGTTTGCGGCGCGGGCGAGCTTGGCCTGACAGTCAGCGAGATTCTTCGCCACGCCGGCGTGGCGCATCTGCTGCTGGAGGCGGACGCGCAGAAGGTCGAGGCCGCGCGTGCCGCCGGCGCGCCGGTGTTCCATGGCGATGCCAGTCGGCCCGATACCTTGCTGGCTGCCGGCTTGACGCATGCGCACTTGGTGGTGCTGACGTTCGCCCATGCCCAGCAAGCGTTGCGCATCGCCCAGGCGATTGCCGAGCGCCGTCCGGCGCTGACCTTGTGGGTGTCATGCAGAAGTACAACCGCGGCCGATGCATTTCGCGCCATGCCCAACGTGCGCGTGTATCAGCAATCCTTTGCCGCAGCTATTGGGCTGGCGGAACAGGTGATGTCGACGCTTGGCATGTCGACCGAGCTGATTGAAGGACACATCAGCGCAATGCGCCGCCGTCTCGACAGCAGCCGTTTTCCAGGGAGTTCATCGTCATGAAATCAACACGCCTTAACCCATTTCAGGTCTTACGTGACCAATTGGCCATCATGAGTTTTTACGAGCGCTTCGAGCAGGTCGTCGCGCTCGTGCTGTCGGCGGTGATCGCCGTCATCATCGTGGTGTCGCTGTTCCAGCTCATCTCCATCGTCTTCACGCTGCTGGTTCTAGATGCCTTCAATCCCCTGGACCACGAGGTATTCCAGAGCGTGTTCGGCATGATCATGACGCTCTTGATCGCGATGGAGTTCAAGCATTCCATCGTGCGCGTGGCGCTGCGTCGGGACAGCATCATCCAGGTCAAGACGGTGGTCCTGATCGCGCTGATCGCACTCTCCCGCAAGTTCGTGATCCTCGACTCCGACGCGAGCCCCGCAAAGATAGCCGCGCTGGCAAGCGCCACGCTGGCTCTGGGTGCGACCTACTGGCTGCTGCGCAAGCGCGGCGACCGCGCCGCCGAGACCTCTGAGCATGACCCGTCATCATCCCAGTGATCCGCGCACGGCGCTCTTGCAACACCGCTGGCTCAACCGCCTGCAGACCGGGCTGTTGGTCCTGACCCTGGTCGGGATCGCAGCCGCAGCAGGGAGACTGCCGTTTGGGGAAGGCTGCCTGTGGCTAGCGCTGTTTGCCGTTGCAGGTGCGTTGCTGCTGGAACCGGTAGCCGCGTCGGCGCTGAGCTTGCGCCTGTACCGCGTACGGGCCTTGCACCCGCAAGAAGCCCACAAGATGTGGGCCCTGTTGCGCGAGCTGCCCGCCCGTGCCGGTTTGCCCGCCACGCCGGTGCCGCACTATGTGCCCAGTGCCGTCGTCAACGCCTTCGCCACCGGATCGAAGCAGGAGGCATCGATCGCCCTCACCGATGGCCTGCCTGCTGCGCAGCCTGAGCCCACGCGAGCTGGCGGGTGTGCTCGTGCACGAGGTCGCGCACATCGCTAATGAGGATCTGCGTGTCATGGGGCTGGCGGATTCCGACAGTCGCCTCACGAGCCTACTGGCCCTGATGGGACAGATCGCGATCCTGCTCAGCCTGCCCGCGCAGCTGGTTGGCGCGGCGGAGGTCTATTGGCCTGGTCTATTGTTATTGGCCGCATCGCCCCAGCTGGCCCTGCTCGCACAGCTCGGCTTGTCTCGCGTGCGTGAGTTCGACGC
>NZ_SZWV01000060.1:6698-9665 GCF_005280945.1 Citrobacter sp. wls718 | reverse complement strand
GACCGCTTCGTCCGGCGCGGGCTCTTCATCACCGCCTGCATTGCCGCGCTCATGCTGCTGTGGCAGTTTCTGCCCGCCATCGAGGCATGGTTCAGTCCGCGCGAGGCAGCAGAACGCACCGTGATGGCGCGTGGCGATCTGGCGGCGGACGAGAAAACCACCATCGAACTGTTCGAAAAATCGCGCGCCTCGGTGGTCTACATCACCACCGCGCAATTAGTACGCGATGTCTGGACGCGCAACGTGTTCTCCGTGCCGCGCGGCACTGGCTCGGGCTTCATCTGGGACGACGCCGGCCACGTCGTCACCAACTTCCACGTCATCCAGGGCGCGTCCGAAGCCACCGTCAAACTGGCCGACGGCCGCGACTACCAGGCCGCGCTGGTGGGGACGAGCCCCGCGCACGACATCGCCGTGCTCAAGATCGGCGTCGGTTTCAAGCGCCCGCCGGCCGTGCCGGTCGGCACCAGTGCCGACCTCAAGGTGGGTCAGAAGGTGTTCGCTATCGGCAACCCCTTCGGCCTGGACTGGACGCTCACCACTGGTATCGTCTCCGCGCTCGACCGCTCGTTGCCGGGAGAAGCGGGCGGCCCGGCCATCGATCACCTGATCCAGACCGACGCCGCCATCAACCCCGGCAATTCCGGTGGCCCGCTGCTCGATTCGGCTGGGCGGCTGATCGGAATCAATACCGCCATCTACAGTCCGTCTGGCGCCTCGGCCGGCATAGGCTTTGCGGTGCCGGTCGATACCGTCATGCGCGTGGTGCCGCAACTCATAAAGACCGGCAAGTACATCCGTCCGGCGCTGGGCATCGAGGTGGATGAGCAGCTCAACGCGCGTCTGCAGGCGCTGACCGGCAGTAAGGGCGTATTCGTATTGCGCGTGACGCCGGGCTCGGCGGCGCACAGGGCCGGGCTCGTCGGCGTCGAGGTCACCGCAGGCGGCATCGTGCCCGGCGATCGCGTTATCAGCATCGACGGTATCGCCGTCGACGACGTCACCACATTACAGGCCCGGCTAGACGACAAGAACGTTGGAGATGTTGTGGTCTTGTTAGTGGAGCGGGCCGGCAAGACTCGCGAGATGCTTGTGGAACTACAACCGGGAGTTTGATGGAAAGTGGGTCATGGATCTGCACAGCGAAGCAGCCAAGCGACTTCAGCCTTGCGCCGAACTACGAGCCCTAGCTAGGGATGGTCTGAAGTAGCCCTGTATTTCCGGCTGACTTCAGCCACTGCTGATTTTGAAAGCGGTGAACCGATCAAAAACGATCGGATCACCCGCTCATTTCGGTGCTTTCAGCCGTCGCGAGCACCTTGCGACGGCCATTTTCCGCATTACAGGCGCACCTCTCCTGCGCTTGCCAGCAAATGTCGGCGGGCCATCCATAGGTTCGACAGGGCAAACAGCGTCACCAGTTGTGCAGTGTTCCTCACCAGCCCTCGGAAACGTACCTTGGTGTAGCCGAACTGCCGCTTGATCACGCGAAACGGGGGCTCTACCTTCGCTCGCACTTGCGCCTTGGCCTTCTCGATCTTGCGCTTGGCTTTGTACAGGGCGCTGCGTTTATCGAGCATCTTGTAGGTGCTGCGGCGTGCTGCGACCTGCCAGATCACTTCTCGGTCGGCATGCTCGGAGCGCTTTTCGACGCCGGTGTAGCCGGCATCGGCGCAGACGACGTTCTCGTCGCCGTGCAGCAGCTTGTCGACCTGGGTGACATCCGCCACGGTGGCTGCCGTGCCCACCACGCTGTGTACCAGCCCCGATTCATCATCAACGCCGATGTGCGCCTTCATGCCAAAGTAATACTGGTTCCCCTTCTTGGTCTGGTGCATTTCCGGGTCGCGCTTGCCGTCCTGGTTCTTGGTTGAACTGGGCGCGTGGATCAGCGTGGCATCGACGATAGTCCATCTTGATAATATCGGGCCGCTCAACGCTCGGGTGCGGCACGAAATCCAGCTCGACGATGCGCGTCCACTGGATGTCGTTATCCTGCCGTTCGTTGGCCTGTGGCTCCTCGTCGAGCAATGTTGGTACTTCGATGCGGGTGACGACGAAATCCCGAAACTCTCCACTCTTGCGATCAAAGGCCCGGACGTGCCAGCGCAGGCCTGTATCTACCAAGGCAAAGGGCACAATTACCCGCTCGGACTCGCCGTTGCTCATCGAGTGGTAGCGGATGGCTACGGGGCGCTTAGCGTGGATGGCTCGGCAAATCGTGGCTAACACATCCATCTTGGGGATGCACAGGGCTGCGGGGGATTCACATGGTAGCAGCTCCTGCATTGAGCCGTTCACGCCATCGCCAAAGCCGAAAGCCAGCGCCGACATAACACGCTGCGATGCGTGTTTGAACAACGGGGAAAACGCCTGCCCGATGCGATAGATCTTGTTGCTACCATCGAAGGTGATGTTATGCGGCACGATTTCCCGGTACAAAGCCAAATCGCGTGTCGCCCCTGCTGGAGCCACGCCGAAGCGCTCAATCAGATCTGGGCGACCGATCTCACCAAAGAAGTAGAGCCGAAAATCGATGTAGGCCAGCCGCTCTCGCTGGGCCACACTCAAGTCCTCAAGCCGCTTAGAAAGGGAACTAGGCATGAATTATCACTATAGGGAAAAATGAATATTTAATACGGTAATCCATAAAGTGCCATGATGATAATCAGCATTAATACTTACGTAACAGCAAGAATTTATGTCTTAAACGTAGGCAGTCATCGTATGGGTTGATGTTTCTATACCGTTAAATTGATGCCATCCAACTATAAAACCTTGCTGCCCAAGGCCCTATAGCCCCCTCAGGCAATTTGCCCTTATCCACTGTTTTGGTCTTGGGATGAGGGATACCAGAATAACCTAACGACTTAGGGACCGGGATCACAGGCGGCTGTGGCTCGTCGCTTACCTTAATTCAAATTATTTTCAGATAGATATCATTCTTCTGAACATACTCGATTAACG
>NZ_SZWV01000060.1:0-6670 GCF_005280945.1 Citrobacter sp. wls718 | reverse complement strand
AGAATCTCACGATTCTGCCGTTTTTGTATTATTTTTCAGAGGAGTAGTAATGAACAATTCTGAAGGTTTGAAGTCGTTTCACCAATCGCTTTCTGGTCTGCCACAGTGGGCATCAGAGCGGATTCTGCAGCAAATAAACCAGTTAACCGACTACGAGCCAGTGATCGGCATTCTGGGTAAAACCGGGGCGGGAAAGAGTAGCCTTTGCAATGCCTTGTTTGTCGGCGAAGTATCGCCGGTCAGCGATGTGGCAGCCTGTACCCGTGAACCTTTGCGATTTCGTCTGCAAGTCGGTGAGCGGTTTATGACAATCGTGGATCTGCCCGGCGTGGGCGAAAGCGGCGCTCGCGATACCGAGTATGCTGCGCTGTACCGTGAACAGCTTCCCCGACTTGACCTGGTATTGTGGCTGATTAAGGCCGATGACCGGGCGCTGGGAGTGGATGAGCACTTTTATCATCAGGTGATTGGGGAGGCTTACCGGCATAAGGTGCTGTTTATTATCAGCCAGTCAGATAAGACTGAACCCACCAGCGGTAATGGTCAGTTATCCGCAGCGCAGAAGCAGAATATCAGCCGCAAAATCTGCCTGCTGCATGATTTGTTTCAGCCCGTACATCCCGTGTGTGCGGTGTCGGTGCGACTGCAGTGGGGACTGCGGGTGATGGCCGAGCGGATGATAAAGTGCCTGCCGCGCGAGGCCAGCAGTACCGTGGTGGCGCAACTGCAGTCTCCCTTTCGCACAAAAGCAGTCCAGGAAAAAGCGCGTGACGATTTTGGTGAAACCGTCGGGGCGGCGCTAGATTCGGTGAGTGCCCTGCCGCTGATACCGGCTCCGGTGCGGGCAGTCATACGCGCGGTGCGCGATACAGTGGTGTCGGTTGCCCGTACCGTCTGGAACTTCTTCTTCTGAATATTTAATCCTGCCAGTAGTTTTCCGAGCCCTGTCGTCTTCATGCGACGGGGCTTTCTTTTATTTGTTTTCCCTATTATGAGGAATCTGCTTATGACCCGTCTTGCTTCGCGCTTTGGCGCTGCAAATCTTATCCGTCGTGACCGTCCGTTAACCCGTGAAGAGCTGTTTCGCGTGGTACCCAGCGTATTCAGCGAAGACAAACACGCATCCCGTAGTGAACGTTACACGTATATACCCACTATCTCCCTGCTGGACAGCCTGCAGCAGGAGGGCTTCCAGCCGTTCTTTGCCTGTCAGACCCGCGTGCGTGACCCCGGTCGTCGTGAACATACAAAGCATATGCTGCGCCTGCGTCGGGAGGGGCAGATTACCGGTAAGCAGGTGCCGGAAATTATTCTGCTTAATTCACATGACGGCACCAGTTCCTACCAGATGCTGCCGGGATTATTCAGAGCCGTGTGTCAGAACGGTCTTGTCTGCGGTGAGTCGTTCGGCGAGATAAGGGTGCCACACAAGGGGGATGTGGTGAGTCAGGTGATTGAGGGGGCCTATGAGGTGCTGGAGATTTTCGACCGCGTGGAAGAAAAGCGGGATGCCATGCAGTCGTTGCTGTTACCGCCACCTATGCAGCAGGCACTGGCAAAAGCCGCACTTACGTATCGCTTTGGTGAGGACCACCAGCCGGTGACTGAATCGCAGATACTCTCCCCGCGCCGCTGGCAGGATGAGAGCAAGGACCTCTGGACCACTTATCAACGTGTGCAGGAAAACCTGATTAAGGGCGGACTCAGTGGGCGTAATGCTAAAGGTGGACGGACACATACCCGTGCCGTGCGTGGCATTGACGGGGACGTGAAGCTTAACCGGGCACTGTGGGTGATGGCGGAAACGCTGCTCACGCAGCTGCAGTAGCACTTTATGTTGCCATATTGTTAATGTCGGACATCACCTGTTCGCATTGCGACGTAATCGCTGCCCTCGCTCCCCCGGGGATGGTCTGTAACCCCCGCCACAACTGACATTTGCAGAAATGAAAAATAGTTACTGTGATGTCCATACCCTGACCGCGACCCTCTTTAAAGTAATCACATCATTTTCAGTCAGTTAACTTTCGCGGAGAACCTCTCATGACACAGGCAGAACGCCGCCATGACCGGCTGGCAGTCAGGCTGTCGCTGATAATCAGCCGTCTGGTGGCCGGGGAGACGCTGAGCGTGAATAAGCTGGCGGCAGAGTTTGGCGTATCGGTTCGCACGCTGCGGCGGGATTTTCGTGAGCGTCTGATGTACTTGGACCTTGAGTATCAGTCCGGCTACTGCCGCCTGCGTACCGCTGGCAGTGAGATGCAGATGGTGCCGGATGTGCTTATCTTTGCCCACCGCAGCGGGCTGGCCGGGCTTTTTCCGGGTCTTGACCGCCGACTGGTGAATGCGTTGTTGATGTGTGATGAAGCTCCCTGCGTTATACCACCTGCCAGTCCGGCGTCCTCACCGTCAGAGCCTCTGTCATTCTGGCGACTGGTTCAGGCGATTACTGACCGCAGAAAAGTCACGCTGCTTGCTGACGGGCAGCGCTGCGAGCGACTGGCTCCGTGCCGGTTACTCATCCACCAGCAGACCTGGTATCTGATTGCCGAGCATAACGGACATATTGCTGTGTTCACCCTGGATGAAATTCATCTGGTTCAGCCCCTGCAGGAGTCTTTCCGGCGTAACGACAGTTTATGTCGTCTGGCTGAAGACCCGGTGTTCATTCAGGCCTTACCCCATTTTCGATTTATTCAGCAGTCACTGCTTGCGTTTGTTCCGGCTGATAACATGCCGGAATAGCGCAGCTTTTTATCCACCTGGCAGTGAAGAGGAGCTCGATGCTGTTATCGCCAGTATCGTCAAAAACCGGGATATCCAGCCGACTCCTTACCCTGACACTGCCCACTGATGTACCGGCGGGTATTATCCGGGGCATTTATGTATTCAAAAAACTATTCATCTGATTTCAGTAAGGAAAAAATGAAACTGATTAAATTATTACCTCTGCTGGCAATGGTTGCTGGCTCCAGCTTTGCTGCATCACCGGAGAGTACGGTCAAAGCATCAGGCTGTCTGGCAGTAAACGATATGCTTGAGAACCTCAATTCGCGGGAGTCCTGTGTTTCAGTAGATATCACCAGAACATTATCTGAAGGCCGTTATCTGGCGGTTGCTAACCTGAGTAACGGCAACATCTACCCGGTCCGCATGACCCTCAGTGACGGTGTCATTACCGCACGTCCGGATACGGATGAAATTGATAAGCTCAACCAACAGCAGGCGCAAAAGCGCCGGGAAGAGCAGTTACAGAAAAAGCGTGACTACTATAAGGCCCACCCACAAAAAGAGAGCGAGTTTGATAAAGCGAAAAAGGCACATCTGAACCTTACTCAATATCACTCAGCCGCCTGCCGGGCCATTGGCGAAAAAGTATGGGATTCCATTCATGAAAATGTGTCATGCCAGATGATTGAAAATGCGCAGCAGGTCAGTGATACAGAGCAAATGGGAACGGCCATTCTGAGCGGGCCAGGCGCAAGCAAATTTAAGCTCCCGGTGAAGTTCAGCGTGATTCAGGAAGATTTTATCCGTGTTGACGCCGATATAGCACCGGCTGCGCTGGCACAACTAAAGGCACAGATAGAAGCGTATAAAGAAAAACTGAATTAGCGCTAATGAACTGAAAAGGAT
This sequence comes from Citrobacter sp. wls718, assembly GCF_005280945.1. NCBI lineage: Bacteria > Pseudomonadati > Pseudomonadota > Gammaproteobacteria > Enterobacterales > Enterobacteriaceae > Citrobacter > Citrobacter sp. wls718. The sequence goes on along the minus strand of NZ_SZWV01000060.1, from coordinate 3,034 downwards.
AACAGTATGAAAATTATACCCTGTTTGCCAGCCCTGCTGTCTCTGCTGGCCCCGGCCTTCACTCATGCAACAGTGACCGAACAACAGTGGGGTGAATGGTACGGCAATACGGGCGGTATGGAGTTTGCACTCAGCAGCGACAATCAGGCCGGAGAGAAGCTGACCATCAGTTGCAGCAATAAAAAGATGGTTGTGGCCTGGCAGCTCCCGAAGGAGGATTACCGCGTCACCTATGATGAAGGAATGAGCAAGGTGTATCTTCTGATAAACAATGAAAAATACTCGCTTGAGAATGAAACACTGCTTTCAGGCGAGGCTGTTCCGGCTAAGGTGGCTTTTGAAGCACTGAAGCACACAGGAGCAAAAGACAAACTGGCTTTCACCGCCTTTCAGTCAGGGGAATCGAAACCGTTCAGTGCCGATGGCTTGCACGATGCGCTGAAAGATATCACCTGGCAGGATTGTCTCGAGCAACCCTGACGGATTTTCACATAATTCATTCGACCAGCCCTGTTGCCCATGTGCAACAGGGCTTTTTACTTTTTAAGGCCATCATCATGCCTGAATCCCCGTTATTACCACCTGGCTCTTTTACCCGGCAGCAGGCCGAATCCATTATGAGTCGTTACCACAACGTCACCATCGAAGATGACCAGACCACGCATTTTCGACTGGTTGTGCGCGACGATGATGGCAGCATGGTCTGGCGTGCCTGGAATTTTGAGCCCGATGCCGGTGCAGGACTTACCCCATATATCCGGCGCTATGGCATCCGCAGGTCGTTACTCACCGACTGACAAACCCCATTCTCGACAACCACCTCCCGGACCATCCTTTATTACCCCACACGCCAGCCATCGCGGCTGGCACCTTTTATTGACGGAGACATTTACATGACAACAGCGACACAGTACGACCTCGTACCCGCTAACGAATCCGATTTCAAACTCACAGTAAAGCAGGTTACCGACGAACAGCGTCTCGATTTCTGGCCGCAGCACTTTGGCTCTATCCCACAATGGATAACGCTGGAGCCCCGCATTTTCGCCTGGATGGACCGCTTCTGTGATGAGTACAACGGTGGTATCTGGTCCTTTTACACGCTCAGCAATGGCGGCGCGTTTATGGCCCCTGATGTTGACAGTGACGATAAATGGCATCTGCTCAACAGCATGAACGGCAATGATGCGGAAATGAGCGCGGAAGCCGCCGGTATCGCTGTCTGCCTGATTGAATACAGCCATCATGCCTGCCGTACAGAGTGTGACGCAATAACCGCGCACTATTACCGCCTGCGGGACTATGCCCTGCAGCATCCTGAAGCTCAGGCCATTCTGCGCATCATCGACTGAACAGAGGGACAACGGATGAAACAGCTTTCCTTTTTACCCGGCGAAATGACGCCACAGGACCGGCGTCTCATTCAGCGGGCGCTCAGGGCTCTGGAGCAGCACCTGCATGAGCCTGGGGTAGCCTTCACCTCCACTCATGCCGTCCGGGAGTGGTTGCGGCTGCATATGGCCGCGCTTGAGCGGGAAGAGTTCCGGGTGCTGTATCTGGACAACCAGAATCAGCTTATTGCCCATGAGACGCTCTTCACCGGCACTATTAACCGTACCGAGGTGCATCCCCGGGAGGTGGTCAAGCGCGCCCTGTATTTCAACGCGGCAGCGGTAATACTGGCGCATAACCATCCTTCCGGCGAGACGACACCCAGCCAGGCCGATAAAACTCTCACGCAGCGACTGGTGCAGGTACTTCAGCTGGTGGATATCCGTGTCCCTGACCATCTGATTGTCGGCGGCAGGCAAATCTATTCGTTCGCTGAACACGGTCTGTTGTGAGGTATTACATGAAAATTATCAGTAAACGCCGGGCAATGACGATATACCGTCAGCATCCTGAGTCCCGAATCTTTCGCTACTGCAGCGGAAAATATCAGTGGCACGGTAGCGTCTGCCATTACACCGGCAGGGACGTGCCGGATATCTCAGGTGTCCTTGCGGTATACGCCGAACGCCGCCAGGACCGCAACGGGCTTTACGCCTGCCTGATGAGTATCACCCTGAACTGACAATAAAGAGGTTATCAATGAGCCACATCACATGGGGCCTGCAGCGGGATATCACGCCGCGCCTGGGAGCTCGTCTGGTGCAGGAGGGCAACCGGCTGCACTACCTGGCTGACCGGGCCAGTATCACCGGTAAGTTCAGTGATGCCGAATGCCGAAAGCTGGATGAAACTTTTCAGCACTTTATCAGCCAGATGGAATTAATGCTGACTACCGGTGAACTGAATCCCCGTTATACCCACTGCATTACCCTGTACCACAATGGTTTCACCTGCGAAGCCGATACTCTTGGTAGTTGCGGCTACGTATACATCGCCATTTATCCCACTCAACGCTAACTAATTTCACGAGAGCAAAAATGAAATTTCAACCTGCAGCAACTTCGCGGGCGGTAAAGCCCTGCCTGTCACCCGTAGCTGTCTGGCAAATGTTACTGACACGCCTGCTGGAACAGTACTATGGCCTGACACTGAACGACACGCCATTCAGTGATGAAACCGTTATACAGAAACATATCGATGCCGGTATCACTCTGATTAATGCCGTTAACTTTCTGGTGGAAAAGTACGAACTAGTACGTATCGATCGCAGGGGTTTTAGCTGGCAGGAACAGTCTCCATACCTTCGGGCTGTAGATATTCTGCGGGCAAGACAGGCAACTGGCTTGTTGCGACAAAGCTGTAACAATGCAGTACGCTGAATATTGCGTACAACCTTCCCAATTTAAATTTCTGATCTTTCTCCCTTGTTTACATATTGCATAATGCGCCTGCCACTACCCGGCGGGCGCGTTTGCTTTTTAAGGACAAAATGTCATGCAAACTGAAGCTGAGGTATTAACCGATCATAGCGAGCTGATTTGCTCGACCAGTATTGAACGCATAGTGACAGGCCGCAATGCAGCACTTAAACAGATAGAACAACTCATTGAGCAGCTTAATGCCATTTCACGGTTAACCTCAG
>NZ_SZWV01000057.1:71308-75851 GCF_005280945.1 Citrobacter sp. wls718 | reverse complement strand
GGAGATTCAGGGGGCCAGTCTAGTCGGAGACGGCGGTTAAGCCGCGAACCGCTGTTTCAACGGTGCGGCCAAAGTCCGGCGAATCCATGGTGTGGGCAATGTTCAGCGAGCCGAGATTGCAGGAGATATCGCGTCCAATCTGCGCGTAGTCGAGGTTTTCATCGTAGGTTGAGGCGCTGTTGACCTGCAAAATTTCCGCGCACAGGTTGCTCATGTTGATGCGACCGGCAATGGGGTTGGCGCGGTTCACCGTGTCTTCAAACAGGATGTAGGGGTAGCCGGACTCAAACTGGATTTCCGCCAACCGCTGGAAGAAGTCACGGGCGTTAATGTACCGCTTGCGCACGCGTGCGTCGGCGAGTAACTCGTCATAGCGTTCGCTGACGGCGATGTCGCTAAACGGTTTCCCGTAAATACGCTCCACGTCATAGGGGGAGAACAGCGCCATCTGCGCATTCTCTTTTTCCAGACGGAAGGTAACATCCGGGATCACCACGCCAAGTGACAGCGTTTTAATGCGAATTTTTTCATCGGCGTTTTCGCGCTTGGTATCGAGAAAGCGCAGAATATCCGGGTGGTGCGCGTGCAGATACACCGCACCCGCGCCCTGTCGCGCGCCCAGTTGGTTGGCATACGAAAACGCATCTTCCAGCATCTTCATCACCGGGATCACCCCGGAAGACTGGTTTTCAATACGCTTAATCGGTGCTCCGGCTTCGCGCAGGCTGGAGAGCAGAAACGCCACGCCGCCACCGCGTTTGGAAAGCTGCAGCGCCGAATTTACCGCCCGACCAATGGACTCCATATTGTCTTCAATACGTAACAGGAAGCAGGAGACCAGCTCGCCGCGCTGGGCTTTGCCGCAATTAAGGAAGGTTGGCGTGGCGGGCTGAAAACGCCCGGCGAGCATATCGTCGGTGAGTCGCAGGGCGAGCGTCTCATCACCCTGTGCCAGTGTCAGCGCCACCATCGTCACGCGATCGGCAAAATCCTCGAGGTAGCGTTTACCGTCAAAGGTTTTCAGCGTATAGCTGGTGTAATACTTCCATGCGCCGAGAAAGGTCTGGAAGCGAAACCCGCTGGCGTGAGCGTGGGCAAACAGCTTCACCACGAAAGCGCGATCATAACGGGTCAAAACGCTTTCGTCGTAATAACCTTCGCTTACCAGCGTATCCAGACGCGCGTCCTGGCTGGCAAACACCACCGAGTTGGGCTGCACGTGATTTGTCATAAACGCGTCCACCGCCTGATGGTCTTTCTCAAACTGAATACGCCCGGCGTTATCGTACAGATTCAGCATGGCGTTAAGTGCGTGATAATCCAGCGTGGGCTGAACTACGCGTTCTGCGGTTGTTGTTGCCAAAATTCGCTCACTCCTTTTCGCACGTTGTCGATGTCGCCTGGCGTCCCCATCAGCTCAAAGCGATAGAGCCACGGCACGGCGCATTTTTGTGAAATTACGTCACCCGCGCGGCCGTAGGCGTCGCCGAAATTGCGATTGCCGGCGGCGATGACGCCGCGAATTAACGCCCGATTGTGGGGATCGTTTAAAAAGCGGATCACCTGTCGCGGGACCGCGCCTGCCGTACCACCGCCGCCGTAAGACGGCACGACTAAAATGTAAGGTTCGTCTACCTGGATCCGCTCGCGTTCGTTAAGCGGAATTCGCACGGCGGGCAGCCCCAGACGCTGCATAAAGCGATGGGTATTTTCAGAGCTGCTGGAGAAGTAGACGAGGGTGCTCATGTGTTGGCCACGTGGGGCTGCGGACGCAGACGATTGATCATGTCCGGGCGAAATCCTGACCAGCGGGTTTCCCCTGCTACCACCACCGGTAATTGGCGAAACCCCTGCTCGCGCAGGGTTTCTGCCAGCTCGGGGGCCAGATCGACATTGATCATCTCGACGTCAAGCCCACGGCCTTCCATCGCCCGTTTCGTGGCGTGGCACTGAATACAGTTATTGCGAGTGTAAATAATAATACGCATGATTCGTATTTCCATTTATGGGTGTAAAAGCGGCGCTATAATGGCGTCGGGTTGTGTGTGTCGTGATGTAATCAATACTAGATGTAGTTTATAAAAGATTCAACCATACAAGATATGGGATTTTAGAGTGGTAAGGGGCCGGGAGATGAGTGTGGCGGAGGGCGGGGTATGTAGCATTACGGGTTGCCGGATAAGACGTTTGCGCCGCCATCCGGCACCACAGAATTACATGCGCATGCCCACTGCCAGGCGGTTAAAGCAGTTCATCAGGCTAATGGCGAACGTCAGATCGCTTATTTCTTTGGCGCTAAAATGGTTCAGCAGCGGCATATAAACGTCGTCTTCGGCGTGCGTCGAGGCGATGTGGGTAACGGATTCGGCCCATGCCAGCGCTGCGCGTTCCTGATCACTGAAATGGTGGCTGACGCGCCATCCTGCCAGCGCATCCAGTTTGGCCTGTTCTACGCCAGACTTACGCAGGGCTTTACTGTGCATTTCCAGACAAAACGCGCAGCCGTTGATTTGCGAGACCCGCAGGTAAATCAACTCCGTCAGTGTAGGCTCCAACGCGCAGTTTTCCAGCGCTTTGCTGGCCTGAACCAGAGCATTATAGATTTCAGGGCTAAGTTCATAATAGGGCTGGCGTAACATCGTCATGGTATTTCTCCTCGTTTGGATGACCCGCAATGTATCACTATAATGGTCTGCTAAAGAGAGCCATATTGTTATCAAAAAAGCAGACCATAAATGCCACGCTACCAGCAAATCGCCCGTCAGTTAAAAACCGCTATTGAGAAAGGGGAACTTAAGCCTGGCACACGCTTGCCGTCCAGCCGCACCTGGTCCCAGGAACTGGGCGTTTCACGCTCGACGGTGGAAAACGCCTACGCAGATCTGGTGGCGCAAGGCTGGCTGGAACGACGCGGGCAGGCCGGAACGTTTGTCAGTCAGCAACTGCGACTGGACACTTCGCCCGTCGCACCAACGGTCTTTGCCGGAGAAAACCCTACACCGCAACTTTTTCAGATGGGATTACCGGCGCTCGATCTCTTTCCCCGCGAAGTCTGGGCGCGGGTGATGGGGCGGCGTTTACGCACGCAGACACGTTCCGATCTCGCCTTGGGTGATGTCAGCGGCGAACTGTTGCTACGCCAGGCGATCGTTGATTATCTGCGCGTATCCCGCAGTATTGAGTGCCTGCCAGAGCAGATTTTTATTACTTCGGGCTATGCGGCCTCCATGACCTTAATCCTGCGGGCGCTGGCAAATCCCGGCGCAGGAATGTGGGTAGAAGATCCCGGTTTTCCGTTGATCCGCCCCGTTATAACGCAGGAACAGGTTGAACTGCTGCCCGTCCCGGTCGATGGCGAGGGTCTGGATGTGAGCGCCGGGATCCGCAACTACCCGCAGGCGCGTTTTGCCCTCCTCACGCCAGCCCATCAAAGTCCGTTGGGCGTTGCTCTCTCGCTTGACCGTCGACACCAATTGCTGGAGTGGGCCGCCCATGCGCGGGCATGGATCATTGAAGATGACTACGACAGCGAGTTTCGCTACCACGGAAAACCGTTGCCGCCGCTAAAAAGCCTGGATGCGCCGCAGCGGGTGATTTATGCCGGTACCTTCAGCAAATCATTATTTCCGGCTTTACGTACAGCCTGGTTGGTGGTGCCGGTGACGGAGGTCGCGCGCTTTCGCCGCCAGGCGGCGCTGACGGCTTGTAACGTGCCGCTGTTATGGCAGCAAACGCTGGCGGATTTTATTCGTGATGGCCATTTCTGGCGGCACCTGAAAAAAATGCGCCAACACTATGCCCAGCGGCGTCAGTGGATGGAAAGTGCGCTGACGGAATACGGCTTTACCGTTGTACCTCAGCAAGGCGGAATTCAACTGGTGATATCGGTGAGCGGCGAAGATACGGCGTTGGTGCGCAAAGCGAATCTGGCTGGCCTGGCGGTTCAGGCGTTAAGCCAATGGCGAATAACTTCAACGGGAGAGGGCGGTATATTACTGTCATTTACCAATATCCCGTCGGTGGAAATGGCCCGGCAGGCCGCCCGTCAACTTCGGCTGGCAATAACCTGATCCAGCGCCATGCTTAAGATAGCCGCCTCACTCTCTTCATGCGTTTATGGACTTTTCTGAAAGCGTTGCTAATGCTGAATCAGGTAAGGTAAGCCCGCGGTAAAAGATAACGAGGAAAAATATATGTATTTAAGACCCGATGAGGTGGCGCGCGTACTTGAGAAAGTAGGCTTTACCGTGGATGTAGTGACGCAGAAAGCGTACGGTTATCGACGTGGCGAAAACTATGTGTATGTTAATCGTGAAGCGCGTATGGGACGCACAGCATTAGTGATCCACCCCACGTTAAAAGAACGAAGTTCTTCGTTAGCGGATCCGTCAACGGATATTAAAACCTGCGATCACTATCAGCAATTCCCGCTTTATTTAGCCGGAGAAACCCATGAACATTATGGTATTCCACACGGCTTCAGCTCGCGTATTGCGCTGGAACGTTATTTAAATGGGTTGTTTGGTGACGTGAGTACAAACTA
>NZ_SZWV01000057.1:66257-71276 GCF_005280945.1 Citrobacter sp. wls718 | reverse complement strand
TGGCGGGGCCAGTCGCGAAGAGACGTTTAGGCTTTCGCCTGATGATAGCTGCTGACTTTAAACAGGCGGCGGCAATAATCAAGGAAGTAGCCGTACACTGCACCCATCAACATTGAAACCACGATGTTGGAACTGACGGCCGCCGTGATCTGGTGCCAGTCTGCGCCAACCGTGAGCAGAATGACCACATACACCGGTGACTGGAAGGTCACGTATGCCAGCACATCCGCCAGATTTTTTGCCCATCCCGCCGGTGTGGCTTTACGCGCCGCACGCATAAACAGATCGCGGTACATACCGTAAGGCCAGGCGATCAGAATGTTGACAGGAATCGCCACCAGTCGGGAAGAGAGCGACTGCTCAAAGGTCATTCCGGAAAGGAATACTTCAATCAACATGTTCACGACAGAACAGTAAACAACCATCGCGAACGTGTCTGCTACAGCATGACGCAAGCGTGACTGCGGAGAGAACATGTTAATGCTCCTTGTAAGAAGAGGTAAAAAGGTATCGCATACCTTGTTGCTAGTGATTTATTTTGCTGCTTTCGCGTTTCAATAGGATATCTGCCTGCATAATAACTATCAACTAGCTTAAAATTTTTATTTATTGTCTTTTTGTCGATAAAATGCTCTGTAATGGTCTGTTTTTTGTTCGTTTTGGCATTTTCGTTGTCATGTTGATTAAATGTCTTTCAAATCATTATGTTATATTGATTTGTTTTTCTGGTTTTTTTACGAACTTTTCTAGATGTTTTTGAATATTACGCCGACATATTTATTTTTATTATCGGGTCATTACAAAATTGCATTGCAGGATGCCCCTGCGATGGGGTGATAAATATTAAGGTAACGTTTTGATTAATAGCTCGAGATCGACAGGGGCTGGAAATAGAATAATCAATCGAATATAATTTTTGCTGTAATACCATTTTTGCTTTATGCGTTAAAGAGGTTTTATTAATATGAGTTCAATGTTAAAAAACTTAAATAATATCCGCTCGCTGCGTGCAATGGCTCGTGAATTTCCGGTCGATGTACTGGAAGATATGCTGGAAAAATTCAGGGTGGTCACCAAAGAACGACGTGACGAGGAAGAACAGTTACAGCGCCAGCGTGCAGAACAGCAGGAAAAAATTAATACGCTGCTGGCGCTGATGAAAGCAGATGGGATTGAGCCAGAAGAGTTGCTAAGCATGACGACGGTGACGTCGCGAGCAGTTAAAAAACGTCAGCCGCGCCCGGCAAAATATCGTTTTACCGATCTCAATGGTGAAGTGAAAACCTGGACTGGACAAGGCCGCACGCCAAAACCTATTGCGCAGGCGCTGGCTGCTGGTAAATCACTCGATGATTTTTTGATCTAATTAGCAAGGCGGTGAGAGTGTCTCACCGCTTATTTTCAGCAAACGCCAAAATCGCCGTCTTCGCTATATCGGGTGACATCTGCTGCTTTCAGGGTGAATTTTTCACCGCTTTCATTACTGGCCTGCACGGCCACAATCTGCTCGTCATTTACTTCAACAACTTTCAATTTTGGTCCGCCCATACGCGGTTGAACCAGATCGCCGGGTTTAAACATGCTGTCCTCCGTTCTTGATGGCAAAACCCACCATAGATCAGGGCCATCGGCGGGTACAGCGCTGTTTCACTGATTACCGCTTAATGAGTACGCCGATTCCAGGGCATTTTATCCAGCAGCCGCGCCATGCCGCAGAAGCCGGTAACGCCTGCCAGGATAAGCCCCGCGCCGACAAAGCCGCTGAGCAGAAAGAAGGCGCTGCCAACGGCGTAACCGAGAACTACGCCGAGTAAGATAAGACTGCCTGCGGCAATCTGCACCTGGCGCATCAGTGGTAACGGCTGTGATTTATCTTCTACGACCGGCAAACCTGCTGCCTTCCAGGCGTCGATTCCCCCCTCAAGCAGCCAGCACTGGGCTGGTGCAGCAATTGCACTCAGTTTTGTGGCCGCATTTTGTGTGCGCTTACCCGACTGGCAGTGAAAAATAATGCGATCAGCGCGTAAGTTATCCGGCAATAACCCCTGGTCGAGCGCGGACAACGGTGCCAGATGCGCCTGCGGAATATGTTCGCGCAGATACTCATCGGCATCACGAATATCAATCAGTTTGGCTCCTTGCGCTAACAGCGTCTGCGCCTCGCGCGGGGAAATCGTCCCAATGGTCATGTTGGCTCCTTACGGGCAATACAGTGTTTTTAATGTGGCGATGAGGGAATTCACCGCCGCATTTTTGATGAAGTAGAGAATGCGCTGGGCATCACGTTGGCGGTCTATTAATCCTTCTTCGCGCATCCGCGCCAGATGCTGGGAGGTGGTAGAGGGGCTGAGTCCGGTGATCCGTGCGAGCTCACCCGCGCTGGTGCCCGGCGACCCGCAAAGCATGCACAAAATGAGCAACCGCTTCGGGTTGCTCATTGCTTTTAGCAAGCCGGCGGCCTGTTCAGCGCTGGCCTGGAGTTGTTCGAGTTCAGTCATATTTATTTAAGTAATTGCTAAATTAAGCATAGTCTAAAATAAAGAAACAGCTTACGCCAGCGTCAAGAGCGTAAAGGAGGGTAAAACAGCAGGGCGAGACGGGTGGAGTTAGCTACACTGATTATTCTTAGAGATAAAATCTCTTTCTAAACAATGATTAATTTTTTGCTTGTAGGGAGTGTGTATGGGGTTCTGGAGAATAGTTTTAACGATCATTTTACCTCCGCTTGGCGTGCTGCTGGGCAAAGGTTTTGGCTGGGCGTTTATCCTCAATATTGTGCTGACGCTGCTGGGCTATATCCCAGGTCTGATCCACGCTTTCTGGGTACAGACCCGCGATTAAACTTTTTCTGCCAGCAGTTTGCCGGACATCGCCTGCTGAATAATCGGAATCGGCGTCAGCAGGTGCTGGCGCATTAATTCACTGGCGCGTACGGCATCGCGCGCCAGAATTGCGTCGGTCAGCGTCTGATGCTGATCGTGTTTATCTTCCAGCATTTCCACCGACAGCACCGTTTTATGCAGCCAGATAAACCGGTAGCGCGCCGCCAGAGAGAACAGCCGTTCACGCATTTGCAGCAGATACTGCGACCCACAGCCGGCAACAATCGCCGTATGAAACGCCTGATGGCGCTGATCCCATTCATCCAGCATCTCTTCGCTGGCATCAACGGCTTCCAGTTTGCTGAGCATATGCGCGCGCGCCAGAATTTCCGCTTCCCAGGCGTCGTCGCCGCGTTCGATAGCCAGACTGACCAGCATGGCTTCCATATTGGCGCGGGCGTCAAAAATATCCAGCAGCTCCTGCTCAGACATTGACGCCACACGATACCCTTTCTGATTGACCACCGTGACCAGTCGCTCCGCCACCAGCTGCGAAAGCGCCTCGCGCAACGGTCCTACGCCGAGTTCATAGCGTGACGTCAGCAGACTCATTCGCAATTTTTCATCGGGCTGAAACACCCCGCGGATAATGTCGTTCTTGAGCCAGCGGTATCCATCAATGGCCGTCGGTTGGGAAATGGCGGTCATGGTCTTACTCCTGAAAAGGTGTCCCGGCCTGCGCCGGGAACAGGTTTAGCGCGTACTGTGCAACGGTGCTTTTTGCCACGATAGCAGTTTTTTCCAGCGCGCCATAATCGGCACGGTGCAAATGATCGCGATGGCGAGCAGCCCGGTTGAGATGACTTCCAGCTGTTGTGCCGGACGAAACAGCATCGCCACCAGTACAAAGCCAATAAAACCGATCACCAGCCACGTCAGCCACGGATAGAGCCACATTTTCATCTTGATATCTGCACCTTCCGCCAGCAGGATTTTGCGCATCCGCAGTTGGGAAACAGCAATGACCAGATAGACCAGCAGCGCGATGGCACCAGAGCTGTCGATGAGAAATTTAAACACTTTTGCCGGTGCGTAATAATTCACGATCACGGTGAGAAACGCCGCCCCGGTAGAGAGTAGCACGGCGACATAAGGCGTTTTGCTGCGGTTGAGTTTACCCATAAAGGCCGGGGCATCACCGCGACGGCTCAGGGAATACAGCATACGGGAGGAGGTATACAGCGCTGAGTTCAGACAGCTGGTGACTGACAGCAAAATGACACAGTCCATGATCAGCTTAGCGTGCGGGATATGCAGTAACTCCAGCACCGAGCGGTAAGAGCCCACCTCTTTCAGCCCCGGCATATTCCAGGGGATCAGCGCGACCACCACAAAAATGGAACACAGATAGAAAATGGAGATACGCCAGATGACCGAGTTCGTGGCGCGCACGATGTGTTTATCCGGCGTGTCGGACTCGGCGGCAGCAATGGTGACAATTTCTGCGCCCATAAAAGAGAACATGGTGATCAGCATCGCGCTCAGCACTGCGCCAAAACCGTTGGGCATAAAACCGCCCTGATCCCATAGCCTTGATACTCCGCTGACCTCGGCGTAGGGATAAAACCCACTAATCGCCGCCGCCCCGAGGGCAATAAATGCCAGGATGGCAATCACTTTGCACAGTGCCAGCCAGAACTCAAACTCGCCGTAATTTTTGACGCTTAGCAAATTACTGCCGGTTAACGCCAGCGTGATAACCAGGGAAAATAACCAGATGGGCACGCCCGGGATCCAGGAATGCAGAATGATGGCGGCAATGTTGGCTTCCAGCGGAATAACCAGCACCCAGAACCACCAGTACAGCCAGCCAATGGTATACCCAGCCCACGGGCCGATGGCCTTATCGGCATAGGTGGAAAACGATCCGGTATCCGGCGTGGCGACGGCCATTTCGGCCAGCATGCGCATAATCATCACCACCAGTAACCCGGCGAACAGATAGGCCAGTAGCACCGCAGGACCGGCTTCTGCAATCGCTACGCTTGAACCGACAAACAGGCTGGCGCCGATAACCCCGGCAATAGACAACATGGTGACGTGGCGTGATTTCAGCCCGCCCCCTAAATCATGTGATTGTGACACTTGCCCCATCTTTTAACCTCGTTATTGTTATTGACGTCGCTTCCTGCACCTT
>NZ_SZWV01000057.1:17916-66228 GCF_005280945.1 Citrobacter sp. wls718 | reverse complement strand
CCCGTAGGCCCGGTAAGCGGAGCGCTACCGGGCATCACAATATTGCCGGAGGCGGCGCATGCGCTTTATCCGGCCTACAATCCCTGCTCAGATACGGGGTTTAGCCTTGCTTCGCCTCGGCAAAACACTCGGCGATGATGTCCAGCCCCTGGCGGATTTGCCCGTCTTCAATGGTCAGTGGAACGAGGATGCGCAGCACGTTGTAGTACGGTCCGCAGGAGAGCAGGATCAGCCCTTTATCACGGGCGCGGGCGACAATTTCGGCGGTCAATTTCGCATTAGGCTTATGGCGATCGCCGTCTTCGAACAGTTCAATCGCAATCATCGCCCCCAGGCCACGTACGTCACCAATCTCACGGTGGGTTTCGGCAATCGCCAGCAGGCCGTTGCGCAGGGTGTTGCCGAGGTCATTGGCTTTTTGCAGCAGATTTTCCTGCTCGAAGATGTTCAGCACCGCCAGCGCGGCGGCACAGGCAATCGGGTTCCCGGCATAGGTGCCGCCCAGACCGCCCGGTGGAATCGCGTCCATCACCTCGGCGCGTCCGGTTACGCCCGCCAGCGGGAAGCCGCCGGCAATTGATTTGGCGAACGTGGTGATATCCGGTGCGACGCTCATTTGTTCCATCGCGAACAGTGTGCCGGTACGGCCCGCGCCGCTCTGGACTTCATCGGCAATCAGCATGATCCCATGCTCGTCACAAATGGCGCGCAGGCGCTGCATAAAGGCAGGGGAGGCGGCATAGAAACCGCCTTCGCCCTGGATAGGTTCAATGACGATGGCGGCAATGTCTTCCGGTGCGGCATCGTTTTTGAAGATGCGGTTGATACTGGCGATGGCATCGTCTTCGCTGATGTCATGCAGCGCACAAGGATACAGGGCGCGATAAACATGGCCCGGCATCAGCCCCATACCGGCAGAGTAAGGGTTTACTTTTCCGGTTAGCGACAGGGTGTAGTGAGTTCGGCCATGGTAAGCGCCGCTAAAGGCAATGGTACCGCTGCGTTTGGTGGCGGCGCGGGCAATTTTTACCGCGTTCTCCACCGCTTCGGAGCCGGTGGTCACCAGCAGGGTTTTCTTGGCGAAATCGCCCGGCACCTTTTGGTTCATGATTTCACACAGTTCGAGGTACGGCTCGTAGGCCAGCACCTGGAAGCAGGTATGCGACAGCTTTTTCAACTGCGCTTCTACCGCAGAGACAATCTGTGGGTGCAGGTGGCCGGTGTTCAGCACCGCGATGCCGCCAGCAAAATCAAGGAATTCACGCCCTTCAACGTCCCAGACTCGGCAGTTTTCTGCGCGTTCGGCAAAAATCGGGTGGATCTGTCCTACGCCACGTGGAACTGCGTTGCTACGACGTTGCATGAGTTCTTTATTGGTGCTCATCAGGTGTTCTCCAGTATTGTTTTATTAAAGTCCGATACACATGTATTTGATTTCTAAATAGTCTTCGATGCCGTATTTCGATCCTTCACGGCCAAGACCGGAGGCTTTGATGCCACCAAAGGGAGCGACTTCGTTGGAGATAATGCCGGTGTTAATGCCGACAATGCCGTACTCCAGCTCTTCACCGACGCGGAAGACGCGGCTCAAATCACGGGCGTAGAAATAGGCGGCAAGGCCGAACTCGGTATCGTTGGCCTGCGCGATGACGTCAGCTTCGTCTTTAAAGCGGAACAGCGGTGCCAGCGGGCCGAACGTCTCTTCTTTGGCAACTTTGGCATGGTTGGGCACGTCGACCAGGATGGTTGGCTGGAAGAAATTACCGCCCAGCGCGTGAGCCTTACCGCCGCTGATAATCCGGGCGCCTTTATCCAGCGCGTCGGCGATGTGTTCCTCTACTTTGGCGACGGCCTTTTCATCGATCAGCGGTCCGGTGGTGACGTCAGGTTGCAGGCCGTCGCCGAGGTGCAGCTTGCTTACGGCTTGCTGAAGTTTTTCGGCAAAGCGTTCATACACGCCATCCTGGACGTACAGACGGTTGGCGCAGACGCAGGTCTGCCCGGCATTGCGGAACTTCGAGGCCAGCGCGCCTTCGACCGCTTTGTCGAGATCGGCATCGTCAAAAACGATAAACGGCGCGTTGCCGCCCAGTTCCAGCGACACTTTTTTGATGTCTTTGGCACACTGTTGCATGAGCTGACGACCAATTTCAGTGGAGCCGGTAAACGACAGCTTGCGCACCAGCGGGTTGCTGGTGAGCTCATTGCCGACCGCGCCCGCCGAACCGGTGACCACGCTGAAGACGCCTGCCGGGATCCCGGCGCGGTTAGCCAGTTCTGCCAGCGCCAGCGCGGAGAACGGCGTCTGGCTGGCGGGTTTAAGCACCATGGTGCAGCCTGCGGCCAGCGCCGGACCGGCTTTGCGGGTGATCATTGCCGACGGGAAGTTCCACGGCGTAATTGCGGCGGTGACACCAATGGGCTGCTTAATGACGATCAGGCGTTTATCGGCCTGATGGCCGGGAATGGTGTCGCCATAAATGCGTTTACCTTCCTCGGCAAACCATTCAATAAAGGAGGCGGCATAGGTGATTTCGCCTTTGGCTTCCGCCAGCGGCTTACCTTGTTCGAGGGTCATCAGGCGGGCGAGATCGTCCTGGTGCTCAATCATCAGGTTGAACCAGCGGCGCAGAATCGTCGCCCGCTCTTTGGCGGTTAGCGCACGCCAGGCAGGCAGTGCACGGTTAGCTGCCTCAATGGCTTCACGGGTTTCATCCGCGCCCATTTTCGGTACGCTACCCAATTGCTGACCGTTGGCGGGATTGGTCACCGCGATAGTTTCGCCGCCGTTGGCGTCGCGCCAGTGGCCGTCAATCAGCGCCTGCTGGCGAAATAAGGTGGGATCGTTAAGTTGCATAATAGCGTCCTGTCGTAAAAGGGTTAACGGGTAAAGGCGGCGTGTAATGTCTCCACGCTACGTGCCGCACGCAGCGTGCGTCCGGGATTGCTCTGGTTTTCCAGTAGCGCATGAACTTTGCTGACGATATGCGCCCCGATGGGGAGGGCCGACGTCGCCGCCGGAGAAGGCGCGTTGCAGGTGTGAATCGAACGCGGCGTGGTGACAAACAGGAAGTCGTCAATCAGTTTGCCATCCGGCGATACCGCCTGTGCCCGCACGCCCGCAGGCCAGGGTTGCAGGTCTTTTAGCGTCAGGCTCGGGCAGTATTTTTGTACCCGGCGCAGGTAGCCGCTTTTGCACAGCGAGTTTTTCATCTCGCTTAAGCCGGAACGTAAATTGTTTTGCAGCACCCGACGGACGCCGGAAGAGCCGAGGATTTCCAGCGTGTCACTCAACGAAATATCACGTTTACGATAGCCTTCACGCTTAAACGCCAGCACCGCGTTGGGGCCGACCGTGACGCTGCCGTCAATCATGCGGGTGAGATGTACGCCGAGAAACGGCATTGCCGGATCGGGGATCGGGTAGATCAGGTGGTTGACGATGTGGTTATGTTCCGGCGCCAGACGGAAGTATTCCCCGCGAAACGGACAGATGATAAAGCCCGGCTCAACGCCGAGCATTTTCACCAGTCGGTCAGCCATCAACCCGGAGCAGCTAATCAGCGTAGCACCCTCATACTCCTGGCCCTGGCGGGTGTGTACGATAACGCCCGCAGCGTGTTCTTTCAGGCCGCTGACTTCGGCGTTGTAAACAATCTCACCGCCTTTGGCCTGGAAAATTCTCGCCATCGCGGCGGTGACGTCGCGGTAGCTGACGATCCCGCTTGATGGCACAAAAATCCCGCCCAGCCCGGTGATGTTAGGCTCGCGCTCGTGCAGTTCTTCGGCATTGAGCCATTCGCGCTCAAGACCGTTGGCGGCGGTGCGATCCCACAGGGCGCGCATACGCTCCATTTCAAGCGTTGAGGTGGCGACCAGCATCTTTCCACAGACGTCATAGCGGATGCCGTTTTGATCGCAAAAGGCTTTGGTGGCGAGATTGCCGGCCAGACAAAACTTCGCCTTCAGGCTGCCGGGGGTGTAATAGACCCCGGCATGGATCACTCCGCTGTTGTGGCCCGTCTGATGACAGGCCGGACCGGACTCTTTTTCCAGCAGCGCAATTCTGGCGTCCGGGTAGACATCAATCAGCTGCATGGCGGTCGACATGCCGATAATGCCGCCGCCAATAATCACAAAATCATACATCCGCTTAATTC
This sequence comes from Citrobacter sp. wls718, assembly GCF_005280945.1. Lineage (NCBI taxonomy): Bacteria > Pseudomonadati > Pseudomonadota > Gammaproteobacteria > Enterobacterales > Enterobacteriaceae > Citrobacter > Citrobacter sp. wls718. The sequence continues at coordinate 62,068 of NZ_SZWV01000057.1, read as the reverse complement.
CTTCGCGCTTACTGATGCGTCTGGTAGTGGTTTGTAGCGTAGGCAAAGTAACCACGCTGGCGCATCAGTTCGCGGCGCAGGTCCGGATGCGACGTGAAGCGATCGCGCCCGTGCAGCCAGAACAGGTTGTTGATCAGCAGGAATTTACCGACCGAAACCGGAACGGACAGGATGCTTTTGCTGGTCTCCAGCGCATCGGAGAGCGCGCTTAGCCAGACACCCTCTTCATAATCTTTTGGCTGGACGAACTGGTCGATGTAGCGCATTACCGGGCGACCCTGCTGGTCGACGTCAAACACCGGATGAAACACGTCCTGGCTGACGTTTTTGCTTGGCGGCGCGGCAAAACGCATTGGGCGGCGGGCCAGCGGATGGGTGAAGTAGTTCTCCAGATGTTCCCAGTCGTCGAGGTGCAGCAGCAGCGAGTTACCGCCGGTCATGTTCTGCTCATCGATTTTCATCATCAGCACGTAGTCGGTGATCTCTTCGAGGTAGGTGCCGTCGTTATGCAGCTCCATCACGCGGTGTGGCTGGCGCAGGTAGCTGTCGGAGTTATCGACGTTTTTCACCACGAAACGCGCGTAGTACTGACCGCTCATCGCATCAAAGTTGGAGCGGCCGATCAGATGCGCCACTGCCGTTGCCAGTTTGACCATCTCCTCTGCCTGCGCCACGTCATCGACACCTTCCGCGTTGATCAGCAATGCACCTTCGGCGCGATCCAGCAACGTTTTTAGCAGCAACGGTTGCAGCTGATTGCCGCACAAGTCGTCGAGGATGTTTGCCACTTTGAAGCGCAGGAAGGATTTGTATTCCAGCGCCTGCACCGGCCATTGCGCCACGGCCTGCAGAAATTGCTCAGCGGTTTGGGCAGAAAACGTCAGCTCCAGCAGGCGTGGTGACTGGGCTGACGGTTTCAGCGTGAAGCCACGGTAGTGCTGGGCTGGATCTTCAGCGTTCGGTTGTACGGCAGTCAGTGCGTTCATCAGAATCGATCCTCTCAGTAGATTGTCAGGGAGACATGGCGCTGCTCGTTTCGTAGCCATAAACTAAAAATATCTACATTTTTGGAAAACGCGCACAGAATGAACTTGTTTGTTTATTATTTGTGATCAAAAACAACAAATATTTAACATTATAAAAGGTGAGGGTAATTACGCGGAGCGGGAGGGAATACGGAGAAGGATCTTTTAAAACAGAGGGTTAATCAGGCTGCCGCTGGCGGAGCGCCGCGACAGCCACAATATCAGTAGCCGACTTTGTAAATACGACCGGTTTGAATGCCTTCGACGCTGCGGCGATAGGCGTTAGCGACCGTGGCGGCGGGGACGCTTTCAAAGCCAGGGAAGAAACCGTCATACGCCGCAGCGGATTCACTCAGCACGGTAGGGCTTATCAGGTTAATGCGTATGCCGCGCCCTAATTCGCAGGCTGCGGCGCGTACAAACCCTTCCAGTCCGGCGTTGACCGTTGCCGCGCTGGCCCCTTGCGCAATCGGCTCATGGGCGATAATGCCGCTAATCAGCGTAATCGAGCCGCCCTCGTTGAGGTAATGCTGCCCGGTCAATGCCAGCCGCACCTGGCCTAGCAACTTATCCTGCAACCCCTGATTAAACTCGCCGTCGGTCATGGTCGAAAGGGGGCCAAAGAACAGGCTACCGGTGGCGGAAACGATGGCATCTACCCGACCGATTTTTTCAAACAGCGCCTGCACGCTGTGCTGTGAGGTGATATCGACCTGGTAATCACCCTGCGTGCGGCCCACGCGAACAATCTCATGTTTGCGACCCAGTTCTTCTGCGACTGCGCGGCCGACGGTACCGCTGGCACCAATAATGACGATTTTCATAACCACCTCCGCAATTGTGTGAACCGCTATTCTTTAATGAAAATGAAATCGGATAAACTGGCTAAAAGTTAGATGATTGCTAACCAGGGGTTTGTAATATGGATAAGCTTCGCGGCATGGAAACGTTTATCGCCGTGGTGGAAAGCGGCAGCTTTACCGGGGCGGCAACGCGGTTGGAAATGTCGGCGGTGATGGTAGGGAAATATATCGCACTGCTGGAAGCGCAGCTCGGTACACGGTTACTGGAGCGCAACACCCGTCGGCAAAGTCTGACCGACGCCGGGCGCGTCTATGTTGAGGAAGCCCGGCGGGTGCTGGAACAGGTGTCGATAGCCGAACGCTCGGTGGAACGACTGCGGTTGGCACCGGTGGGGACGCTGCGCATCAGCGCGCCCACGTCTTTTGGCGCCTGTGTCGTTTCGCCGCTGGCCGCGGCTTTTTTACAACGCTGGCCCGAGGTGCGTATTGAACTGGATCTGACTAACCGGATGGTGGATTTGGTGAACGAGGGGGTCGATCTGGCGATCCGCATTGGTGATATTCACCAGACGGATGTGGTGGCGAAATATCTGTGCCCGTACCGTATGGCGATCTGCGCGTCAGCTGACTATCTGGCGCGTTACGGTACGCCCCGGACGCCTGCAGATCTGGTAGACCATCTGTGCTTGTCCCACACGGTGTGGACGGCGCGTAACGAATGGACGTTGCCGGGTATGGAAGGTGAAGTCAGATGGAAACGCGATGCGATCCTGCGCTGTAACGATGGTCACGGTCTGCGCATGGCGGCGGTGGCGGGCGCGGGGTTGCTGTTGCAGCCGGAAGTGTTGCTGGCGGACGAGCTTGCCAGCGGCAAACTGGTTCGAGTGCTGGAGGGCTTTACGCCACAGCCGCGACCGATTCATCTGCTGTGGCGTCAGGATTTACGCCCCTTGCCGAAACTGACGCAGTTTGTCGAGCATATGCTGGAAGGCACGCAGGGGTTACGCTGAAAATAAAAATGCCGGATGGCGCTGCGCTAATCCGGCCTACGGGAGGTAGCTATTGTAGGCCGGACTAGACGCGTCAGCGCCCCATCCGGCCTATTATTAGCCGATATCCACCTGCGGTTTGCGGTTGCGCTTGCGGATCAGGCGCAGCACCGGTGGGATCACGATAACCATCACCGCCATCGCCAGCAGGACTTTTGCCACGCCGCTGGCCCACAGAATATCCATACTGCCGTTGCTGATTGACAGCGCGCGGCGCAGGTTCTGCTCCAGCATTTCGCCCAGTACAAAGCCTAAAATCAACGGCGACATCGGGAAGTGCATTTTACGCAAAATGTAGCCGAAGACGCCGAGCCCGACCATCAGCACCAGATCGAACGTCGTACTGTGTACCGCGTACACACCGACAGCGGAGACCGCAGCGATGGCCGGCACCAAAAACCACAGCGGGATGGTCAACATGCGGGTAAACAGACCGATCAGCGGGATGTTCATCACCAGCAGCATCACGTTGGCAATCAGCAGTGCCGCAATCAATCCCCAGACGATGTCCGGTTGCTCGGTAAACATTGCCGGGCCCGGGGTGATGTTGTACAGCGTAAGCGCGCCCATCATCACCGCCGTGGTGCCGGAGCCAGGCACGCCGAGCGTCAGCATCGGAATAAACGAGCCGCAGGCCGAGGCGTTATTTGCAGCCTCCGGTGCGGCAACGCCGCGAATATCCCCTTTACCGAAGCTGTCGCTGTTACCGCTGAGCTTTTTCTCGGTCATGTAGGTGATGGCGCTGGCGATGGTCGCCCCGGCGCCAGGCAACACGCCGACAAAAAAGCCTATCACCGACGAGCGCAGCGTCGCGCCCACGCATTGCGCACCTTCTTTGGCGTTGAACATCATGCGGCCGGTTTTACGTACCAGCGCCTGACCGCTGCTGGTATGTTCCAGCATTAACAGGATTTCTGAGACAGAGAACAGCCCAATCACCACCACGATAAACTGCACGCCGTCGGAGAGATGGACACTGTCAAAGGTGAAGCGATATACCCCGGTGTTGGCGTCTACGCCGACGGTCGCAAGGCCAAGACCGATCAGCGCTGCCAGAAAGGATTTCAGCGGGTTTTGCGCCATCATGCTGCCGAGGCAAGCAATGGCGAAGACCATTAAGGCAAAGTATTCTGCCGGACCGAAGGCCAGCGACCATTGAGCCAGTGCCGGAGCAAACAGAATGATGCCGCCGATGGCGATCAGCGAGCCAAAGAAAGAGCTGACCGCCGAGATAGAGAGTGCCACGCCGCCGCGTCCTTGCTGCGCCATCGGGTAGCCGTCGAGGGCGGTCATAATAGCGGCGGCATCGCCGGGCACGTTCAGCAAAATCGACGAGATTCGCCCGCCGTATTCGCAGCCGATGTAAACGGTCGCCAGCAGGATCAGCGCGGATTCTGCGGGCAGGTGCAACGCAAAAGCCAGCGGCAGCAGGATCGCCACGCCGTTAATGGGGCCTAGCCCCGGCAACAGCCCGACAATGGTGCCAACAAAACAGCCGATCAGCGCAATGACCAGGTTTTCAGGCGTCATCGCCACCGCAAAACCCTGAGAAAGATATATCCAGGTATCCATCGTTTCTCCGTTAACTCAGCCAGGCGCCGAGAGGTAAGGTGACGTCAAGCAGCCGATCGAAGGCATACCACAGCAGAATGCCAAGAACCGACCCGGAAATACCCGCCGCCGGGATGGTGGCTCCGAACAGCAGGCCAATCACCACGGTGAGAATGGCGGTGGCAATGGGAAAGCCCAGCCACTCGAATCCCCAGGCGTACATAAACAGAATAATCACCATCGTCAGCAGCTTTTGCAGTACGTGGCGACGAGGCCAACTGATGGTGTCCGGGTGGCGCAGGAGTAACGCCACGGCGCACAGCAACATCAGGCCGATAATGCCCAGCGGAAAGGGACGCGGGCCGACCGGCTCATAGCTGTATTCGCTGGTTATTTGCCAGGCCACGAACAGCCCGGCTATACAGAGCAACAGCCAGATACCCGCAAAAATACGATCGCTCATCATTGTTGCCCCTGCGCTTATTTAGCCAGACCGAAGGCTTTTGCCTGCTCACGATAATCGGTGACTTGCTTCTTCACGTAGGCGTCGAGTTGTTGCCCACTCATGTTGAATTCAAACAGACCGCGAAGATCGCGTTGCTTTTTAAATTCATCGGTTTGCTGGAGTTTGGCAAAGGCGTCAACCCACCATTGATACTCGGCGTCGCTGACTTTGGGTCCGACGTAGAAGCCGCGGATAATCGGCCACACGAGGTCATATCCCTGCTCTTTGGCGGTGGGCACATTGGCTAACTGACCCGGTAAACGCTGGTCGGAGAACACCGCCAGGACGCGGATTTTGTCGCCGTTGAGGTAGGGCACCATCTCGCTGAGATCGCCGGAGACCACCTGCACGTGATTGCCCATCAGCGCCGTGACCGGTTCACCGCCGCCCTCAAACGCCACGTAACGCATCTTATGCGGATCGACGTTGGCTTTTTGCGCCAGCAGCGCCGACTTCATCCAGTCCTGACTGCCAATAGAGGCACCGGCGCCAATCACTACGCTGTTGGGATCTTTCTCCATGGCCGTCAGCAGGTCTTTCAGCGTTTTCCATGGGGCATCGTTGCGCACGGCAATCATGCCGTAGTCGGTGCCGACGCTTGCCAGCCAGCGCACATCGTCGACGCCGTAACGGCCAAATTTACCCTGCGACAGGTTCAGCAGCGACCCGCCGGAGAAGGCCACCACGGTGCCGGCTTCGGCAGGACGTTGGGCGACGATGGCGTTATAAGCGACCGCCCCGACGCCGCCAGGCATATAGGTCACGCGCATCGGTTTTTCGATGGCGCCGGTTTCCATCATGCTCACCTGAATCAGCTTACAGGTGAGGTCAAAACCGCCGCCGGGTTTTGCCGGGGCGATACATTCGGTGCGTGAAGGCGCTTGTTCCGCCAGAACAGAGGTACTCATCAGTAACATGCTTGCAGTAAGGGTACGAAGTAATTGTTTTTTCATTATTTATCCTCACGCCGGATGACCGGATTTCGGGTACGGAAGATTATTTTTGTGATTATGTGAGCCGATGTGTAGCAGTTCGGTTGCGTGATTGTTAAAACATTAACCTTTCAATTCCCTTTCAATGCGGCAGAAACTTTACAGGATGTGATATGCGTCTCTTATTAGCGGAAGATAACCGTGAGCTCGCTCACTGGCTGGAGAAAGCGCTGGTGCAAAACGGTTTTGCCGTTGACTGCGTGTTTGATGGTCTGGCGGCCGATCACCTGTTACACAGTGAAACCTATGCGCTGGCGGTGCTGGACATCAATATGCCTGGGCTGGACGGTCTTGAGGTGGTTCAGCGGCTGCGTAAGCGCGGGCAAACACTTCCCGTTTTGCTGCTGACAGCACGTAGTGCGGTGGCGGATCGGGTAAAAGGGCTTAACGCCGGTGCGGATGATTACCTGGCAAAACCGTTTGAGCTTGAAGAGCTGGATGCCAGGCTGCGGGCGCTGCTGAGGCGTAGCGCGGGGCAAGTGCAGGGTATACAGCAACTCGGTGAGCTGGCGTTTCATGATGAGGGTTATTTTCTGCTGCAGGGACAACCGCTGGCGCTGACGCCGCGCGAACAGGCGCTGCTGACGGTGCTGATGTATCGACGGTTGCGTCCGGTCTCGCGCCAGCAGTTGTTTGAACAGGTCTTCAGCCTGAGCGATGAGGTCAGCCCCGAAAGTATTGAGCTTTACATCCACCGTTTGCGTAAAAAACTGAACGGCAGCGACGTGCGTATCGCGACCCTGCGCGGCCTGGGCTATGTGCTGGAGCGCAGTGATGAAGTGGGTTAAGCCGCAGTCGCTGTATCTGCAACTGCTGATGTTCCTTGGCTTACCGCTGCTACTGCTGTGGGGGCTGTCGGCGTTTAACAGCTATGTCAGTGCCCTGCAGGCGGCGACTCAGGCGTATGACCGGACGCTGCTCTCATCGGCGAGAACGGTATCCGAGCGGCTGGTGGTGCGCAATAAACGCCTGGAAGTCAACGTACCGTGGGTGGTACTGGACAGCTTTGAGCTGAACATGAACGATCGGCTGTACTACAAAGTGGTGGATCCGACGGGGAAGGTCATTTCCGGCTATGACGATTTGCCGGCGATGCCGCCTTCCACCTCGCGCACCCGGCTATACCCGGCGCTGGCGTGGTTTTATCATACTGAATATCGTGGGGAGGCTATTCGCGTGGCACGCCTGCTCCAGCCGGTGAATGAAGGCGGGATTGTCGGTATGGCGGAGATTTATGTCGCCGAAACGCTGCAATCACGACGCTATCTGGCGCGACAGCTGCTGTTCTCATCCTGGGTATCCCAGGGGTTGCTGGTACTGCTGACGCTGGTGCTGGTCGGCTGGCTGCTGCGACGGGTATTACGCCCGATGCGCCAGCTGTCATCATTGATGGTACGCCGCGAGCCGGGGCTGCTGACGCCACTGCCGGAGTTGCTGCCGTGGTCGGAAACTCGTTTGCTGATCGTGGCCTTCAATCGCTACATTGACCGGCTACGCGCACTGATATCGCGCCAGGAGCGGTTCAGCGCAGATGCTTCTCATCAGTTAAAAACCCCGCTGGCGGTGCTAAAAACGCAGGCTGCGGTAGCCCTTGCTAGCCCGCAGCCGCAGCAGTGGTATGAGAGTTTACAGGCCATGAGCACTACGCTCGACAGCACCATTCAATTGACGGAGCGATTGTTACAGCTTTCTGCCGTGAAGCGCAAAGAGCAGGGAGAAAGACACTTTTCACCGGTCAATCTGTTTGAGGTGGTGCAAACCAGCTGTTTTACCCGCCTGGCGCAGGCGCGCAGCAAAGCCATCGATCTCGGCTATGAAGGGGAACAAGAGGCGGTGTGGATTGAAGGGGATGATGTTTTGCTCGGCGAACTGTGCGGAAATCTGCTGGATAATGCGCTGAAATACACGCCTGCACAGGGAATGGTCACCGCCCGCCTGCTGCGCGAGGGAGAAAGCGTGGTGCTGGTGGTTGAAGACAGTGGCCCCGGTATTGATGACGATCGGGTGCATCAGGCGCTGTTACCGTTTCATCGCCTGGATAATGTGGACAATGTTCCCGGGGCGGGGATTGGGCTGGCGCTGGTCAATGATATTGCTCGCCTGCACCGCACGCACCCACAACTGTCGCGCAGTGAAACTCTGGGAGGGTTAAGCGTACGGGTGCGGTTTTTATGCGTCGCGGGTTAAAGCAGCTAAAAATAATCAGGTATAACCTATTTTGCTAGTCGATGAATGGTTAACTGTCAATAATATATTTTTCGCAGGTAATCATCTTTTCTAATAATAAAAAATAAATGTTATAAAATTTAATACGCAATAAAATCATAATGATGTAAATTTCACTTGCGATCATCGTCACATTTTGTAATATTTATTTTTACATTTACTGACAGTCCAACATTGCGATTTTTAAGCTTGTGATATAATTAACAATATGAAATGAGAAAAAAACAATTAAAGATCAACCGATAATAGGCTGAGATATGCTTAAGAATTCGCTAAAGATTAGCAGTCAAGGATATCCAGTCTTTTTAAAACTGGTCGATTTCCTTGTCATCAATATTACGTTAATTTTTAGCGCGCATCTGCTAGGCATAGTGCCGTTTTCGACGATTGTTATCCTCAGTGTGATCTTCTCGCTGATGTTTTTGTTGTTTGCTGAATACACTAAAATGTATCAGCAAAAGATAAAAACCATTGGTTTACGTAATCAGAAACGGCTGATTTCGTGCACGCTGCTGGCTATTTTTTTTAACGAACTGCTGAGCATGACGGTAGCTGAACCTGAGTCACTGGGATACCTCGAGCCTCTGGCACCTCCTTTTTGCTCTGCCATCATCTACTGGTATTTTATTCCACTGCCTTTTCTCTATTCTATTCGTTTTTTTCTTTTTAAATATTCAACAAAAAAATATGTGCGTGTTGCCGTTATTGGCCTGACTGAGAATGGTCTGGCGGCGGAAAATGCGTTGACTACGGAATACGCCAACATCAAGTTAGACCTGGCATTTTATGATGAGCGCAGTCCAGATCGTTGTGGCGATGTGGTTGATAAAATAAAAAGCCCCTTTCGCGGCTCGGTCATTAATTTAGTTGAAGAAGCCAAAAATGGGAATATAGATGAGATCTATATTGCGCTACCGATGGTGGCGTTACAGCGCATTCGTCATTTTTTGGCGATGATGTCTGATACCACGGTCGATACCTATATTGTGCCTGACTTTTATACCTACAGTAACAATATGTCCAAGCTGCGCTCGATCCACAACCTGCAAACCATCGGCATTTTTAGCTCGCCGTTTGAAGGTGCAGGATCGTTTATTAAGCGGACTGAAGATCTGGTACTCGGGAGTCTCATTATGGTGATGATCTCCTCACTGATGTTAGTCATCGCCATTGGGATCAAACTCACCTCGCGCGGCCCGGTATTTTTCAAACAAGACCGCTATGGTCTGAGTGGGCAAAAAATTAAGGTCTGGAAGTTTCGCTCAATGCGGGTGATGGAGAATTCTGACACCGTTATTCAGGCTACGAAGAACGATCCACGGGTGACGAAATTCGGTAGTTTTTTACGTCGCACCTCGCTCGATGAACTGCCGCAATTTATTAATGTGTTGCAGGGCAGTATGTCGATTGTCGGTCCCAGACCGCATGCGGTTACGCATAACGAGCAGTACCGTAAGCAGGTCGAAAATTACATGATCCGCCATAAAGTGAAGCCAGGGATCACCGGTCTCGCGCAGATTAACGGGTTTCGTGGGGAAATCGATGCGCTCTATAAGATGGAAAAACGTGTCCAGTATGACATTGAATATATTCAAAACTGGTCATTATGGTTGGATATAAAAATTATTATTAAAACTATTTTCAAAGGATTTGTCGGTAAGAATGCATACTAAAATACTCGTTATTACCGGGATCGTGATATCGCAGTCCGCATGGGCTGATCTGACACCGAAATCACACATTGGCTTTGCGGGGATCGACTTCCAGGGCAAGGTTGCTGCGGATTATGGTTATGATGATAACGTGACATATCAGCCACATAACCGCGATGCGAAAGGTTCCGCCTTTCAGAGTGCTGCGCCCGTGCTGAGTATGATCGGCGAGCGCGGTCAGGATACGTATTTGCTGATGTATTCGGGGGATTATCGCCACTACTCCAGCGATTCTGCGGATAACTACAACGATCATTTTTTCCGTTTTAACGGTGCCTGGCGTTACGGACAAATGCACGGCCTAACCCTGAATCTGGAAGATTCGCTTGGGCATGAAGATCGTGGTCGCGATATTACTGAGGGTTTTTTGCCAAGCCAGTTTCGCCAGTATGGGATTAAATCTCCACTGACGACCAATTTTATCAACAGTGAACTGCGTTACAGCTACGGCGCGCCGGATGGGCGCGGTAAAGCGGAACTGGCGTTGTTATACAAAAAGCTGACGTTCGGTAATACGTCGGATGTTCAGGATACCAGTGAAGATTTTTACACTTACATTCAGCAGCAGGAATGGCATGAAAATAGCCTGGTTGCGGAGATATTTGACCAGTACACGTCGAGAACACGTTTTCGCTATAGCTTTATTACTAACCAGCGTCATTACGATAACAACTCAGAAAAAGACAGTAATGAATACTATTTGCTTTACGGCCTGAAATCGCAGTTGACGGGTAAAACGAATGTCGACATGAATATTTCATGGTTGTACAAAACATTTGAAAACGATCCAAATTCGCATGATTTTAATGGTCTAAACTGGGATATAAAAGGGGAGTGGAAACCGTTACAGCAGTCTGTTTTCACCGCGCGTTCGTCGCAAAGTATTAAAGACCCGTCGGAAGTTGGTGGCTATATTTTAGTTACTGAATATGGGATTTCTTACCAGCATTTTTGGTTGGGTAATCGCTTTTCTACCCTCCTCGACTATGCATACACCATGGAGGACTATAAAAAACAGAACAAGGATCGCCATGATAAAAGGGGTGTATTTAGCGTAACTATGAGCTATGACTACACGCCGTCAGTGAATTTTGCAATTAAATATCAGTTAGATACATTGAATTCTAATAAGGATACTGACTCGTTTTATATCGGTCCCAACGACAATCAGGAAGTCATCAGAACGCTAGGTTATGATAATTCTATGATTATGCTTACAGCTAAGGTTCAGATCTAAAATGAAAATAATAGAACTGTGCGCGTTTTTTCTATTCAGTATCCTGTTGGTCGGATGCGCAACGTCCAGGCCACCATTAACGGACGACCCTGCAGCAAGCGCAGAGGATTACCGTCTTGGTGCGGGGGATACGGTCAATATTGTGGTTTACGGCGAACCCGAGATGACCATGAAATTTATCGTCGATAAAAGTGGAACCATCAATTTCCCTTATATTGGCACGCTCGCATTAAAAGAGAAAACGCCGGACCAGGTGACTGCGGAATTAACGCAACGCTTGCGTAATGGATATATGGTTAATCCCATGGTGACGGTTAGCGTCGCTGAATTTCGTAAATACTACGTATCAGGCGAAGTGAAAAGCCCTAATGCTTTCGCGTATGAGCCGGGGCTTACCGTGGAGAAAGCGATCGCTCAGGCGGGCGGATTTACCGATCGCGCTGACCGTAAAGATATCAATATTCGCCAGGCGGGCAGTCATCAGCTGCTGGAGAATGTGGATTTAACGCACTCGGTGCGTCCAGGTGACGTTGTGATCATTGGCATGGGGTTCTTCTAATGATGAAACTCTCTATAGTGGAAAACGGCAAAAAGCGAGAAAACGCAGTCGAACTCTCCCGCTTTGCCAAAGAACTTAAAAAGAACGCCTGGAAAATTGCGCTAACCGGAATTATCGCCGGAGTGGTGGCGTATCCCTTGATCAGCATGATGTCAGCAAAGTATGTCTCGACGGCGACGGTGCTGATTAAGGCACAAGCCGATAACGTTTCGCCGTTTCCACAGGTGGATGGTTTTGATTCAACGCGCAGCGGATATTACGAAACGCAATATGCGCTGATGCAGTCACGCATTATCCTCGAGCAGGCGGTACGCGACCTGAAGTTGGATGAAAATCCCGATTTTACTGGCAATAAATTGGCCGCAGCGGGGGCTAATAGCGGGGATAATCAACAACAGAGAGTCGATCAGGCGCTGAAGACATTATCTCAACATCTGAAGGTCATCGGCATTCGCACGACCAATCTGGCCTCTATTTCCTATGAGTCACCCTCAGCACAGCAATCGGCTGAGATAGCCAACGGCGTCGCGCAGGCTTTCATCAACTATACGGTTGAGCAAAAACGGCAGAAAGTGGAGAACGCGAAGGCGCTGAATGCGGAAAAGATGGCAGAGCTACAGGCTGCGATCGTGAAGCAAAAAGAGACGATGGATGGCTACCTGAAAAATGCCGGGCTGCTGACCTTTCGCGGTATTGACGGTTTTGAAACCGAGCAGCTTAGTATTGTGACTAATCGTCTGGCCGATGCGACCCAGCGTCGGGTTGCGGCGGAGTCGGTCTATAACGAAGTGAATGGCCGGGGGAGAACCCTTGAGAGCATCATTTCTTTGCCCTCGGTTTCTGACCACGCCCAGATTCAGGACTTACGTATCGCGTTGATTCAGGCGCAGCGCGCGCTGTCGGAACAGCGAAAACTGTATGGGCCGAAACACGCGACGATTTTAAAAGCGGAAGCCGACGTTCAGTCGATCCAAAGTCAAACCGGGCGGGTGCTGGGCGAACTGAAAGTTGGCTTACGTCAGCAATATCTGGCCGCGCTGGCGGATGAAAAGAATTATCAGCAGCAGGTGGCGCAGCAGAAAGAGATCTTCCAGCAAATGGCGTCCAAACGAGATGGCTATAACAGCCAGAAACTGTCGTTAGACAAAATGGAGGACCTGTATAAATCGCTGTATCAGCGCACTCAGGAACTGTCGTTGTCCGGTGTCAATGCAGATGCCGTGCTGTACGATCCAGCGGTGCCGCCGTTAAAACCGGTAAAACCGAATAAGTCATTGCTGTTGGTGATGGTGGTCCTGATGGCGGTGGTGTTTAGCATCATGTACTTCATCGTCAAAGCAGCAATGGACAATTCCATTCGCACCCTGAGCCGTATGAGTCAACGCCTTAACGTCACCCCGCTGGGTGAAATCCGCCGGTTTAGCGGCACAACCGGGCGCGCGCAGGTACGGGATATGATTTTGAAGAACCCGCTGAATGCCGACATTATTCACGGTATTCGTACCCGGATAATGCTGGATAGCCGGCCATTACAGACGGTTGCGGTGGCGTCTGCCGGGCACGGTGAAGGGCGTTCCCTGCTGGCCAATTTGCTGGCAAGCTCCTTTAGTTTCGATCAGAAAACGCTACTCATTGATGCAGACTTCTTTAATAACGATGGCCTGACGAATGAACTCGCCACGCCGGCATCTGCGGGCATGGCGGAGCTGCTACGGGGCGAAATCGTGCTGGAGAACGCGCGGATGACGATACATGAGAATCTTGATTTTATCCCGCGAGGTAAGTCCACTATCTCCTCTTTACTGATGCTGTCGTCGGAAAATGTAGAGCCTTTGATGCGCGAGCTGAAGTCGCGCTATCAGCGCATTATTATTGATGTGGCGGCGGTGAATCAGAGCCAGGATATTCAGCTGATTAAGCGCGCTGCCGACGGGGTTATTTTCATCGTGAAAGCCGGTGTGGGGACGGCACAGACGATCGCCAGCGCGCTGGATAAGATTGAGGATAATCAGGGCGTGGTAATTGGCGCGGTGTTGAACGGGGTGGAAGAAAAAAACCTCGAAACGCAAGAAGGGCTGCGTTCACTGAACTTCAGCACTGACCAACTGTTGACGACACCAGGCCGCGTATGAGTCTACTGAAGAGCGCATCCACGATAGCTGGCTCATCAATCATCTCGCAGTTGATTGGTGCGCTGTCTATCTGGTTGATCTCACATAAGTATGACATGGCCGAAGTTGGGCTTTATGCGCTTAACTACAGTATTGCCGTGGTGGGGGCGCAGGTTTGCACCTTTGCCTCACAGCTGTTAATTCCTAAGCAGCAGGACGACAGTCTCGCGCAAAATGTGGTGTTTTGCCTGCTGCAAAGCACGCTGATTGCGTTGCCCTACGCTGTACTGACTGCGTGGTTGTTTCACCAGAATATCCTGTTTCTCTATTTATTGACGCTCTCTACGGCGTGGGCGTTAATCTCAGAAAACTTATCGCTGCGCACGGCCAATTTTTATTTTCTGATTTTTCAGCGTATTTCGGTTTCGGTAGTGGTGGTGCTCTCGGTACTGCTCACGCATCAGGTACAGACCTTTTACTGGTCGTGGGCGTGCGCGATGATCCTACTGACATCGAGCTGTATTTTGCATTCGTTTGATATCCGCTCGGTGACGTCTGGGCATCTGCATCCATTGAATAACTGGAGATTTTTTAAGCAAAACATTCATCACATCAGCAAGGTCGGCAGCGCTGAGGTGCTGGCGATGGCCAGCAGCAACTTACCGATTATGCTGATTAACTTCTGGTTCTCGGCGCTGACGGCGGGCTATTTTTCCGTCGTCAGTCGGTTCTGTCTGGCACCTGTGGTGATCATCGGCAATGCGGTGCGCAATACCATTTTCTCCAAGTGGTCTATTGATTTCAGAAATAACACCTTTAATTATCAGGAATATACAAAGGTGCGTTTGCTGCTGTTAGTGCTTGGGGTGGTTTGTACGCTCGGGGTGTTTATTTTCTATCCCATCGTGATGCGGCTGGGGTTTAGCGAGGACTGGATTAACTCCATTGAGACATCCCGCTATATGCTGCCCTATTTGTTCCCAGCGCTGGCAATCAGCCCACTCACGGTAATTGAACTTATTTTTGGCTCCCATCGCTATTTTTTGCGTATTCAGCTCGAACAGCTGGCGATTGTGTTAGTCGCTTTTGTGGTGGTGCCCTATTTTTATAAAGACTATGCCACGTCAGTCATCTTGTTCTCTGCGCTGACATTTATTCGCTATGGGTTTATTTATTTCAAAATGAACCAGCGCGCCAATCTGCTGAAAGACAAGCCGGTGATATTATGACCCTGAATACCGGATATTATTTACAGGCCTATACCTTTATCACGCTGATCCTGTGTGGACTGGTGCAATATTTTACCGGTATGCAGTCGGTGCTGTGGATCCCGTTTTTCCTGACGCTGCTCATGGTCGGATTAATGGTGATGCAAACGCGTGAGAGCCCGCTGTATCTGGATGCCCAGGAGACCATTATTCTTGCGCTGTATTTCTCTTTTCTGCTGTTGGCTGGGGCTTCAACCCTGCTGCAGGGCGGGGTAACCGTCGCGATTGTGGCCTTTAAAAACGAGATAGCACTGTCGCTGGTGATGATCTGTTTACTGCTGGGATTCTGCCGGGAATCACAGATTTATCGGGCTACACGCTATCTGTATTGGGTGTTTTACGCCCAGGTCCCGGTGATGATTTATCAGGTATTACTGGTGGTTCCCCAGCGCGTGGCGCAGCGCGGCGAAGAGGAAAAATGGGACTCGGTGGTCGGGACCTTCGGCGGCGACCCAATGGGCGGCGGTAATACGGCGGCAATGGGGTTATTTTGCCTGCTGATTATGTTGCTTAAGCTCTCGGAATATAAACACGGGCTGACGACGTTTAAATCGATGGCGCTACATATTATTCTTGGATTTGGGCTGTGTATTATTGGTGAAGTGAAGTTTGTCATCCTGCTTTCACCGCTGTTCCTGGCCTGGGTGTGGATTTCGCCGAGCTATGTTAAAGACGTCAGTAAAATCAATCTCAAAACGTTATTGCTGATTGTTATTGGCATGCTGGTACTCATCGGCCTGTCGGTGATGATTCTGGCCTGGTACTATTCGTCTGCTTTTGGCGGCGATCCGACCAAAAGCGCCTTTAGCGTTTTTATCGATTCACTCAGCTATATCTTTGATCCCAACTACATCATGTCGACCGGTGAACTGGGCCGCTTCACGACGTTTCTGTTCTGGCTTAAAAATAACGATCTGTGGGGACTGTCCGGTACGCTATTTGGCTACGGCCTGAATGCGACGAACAGCGGAAGTTCGGTATCACCTGGGTTTTTGAATATTGTTTATAACCTGATCCTGGACTCCACGTCGCTGAGTATGCTGCTGTGGGAAATTGGCGTGATTGGCACGCTGCTGTTTATCGGTCTGTTTATTTATATTCTAAAAGTGTGTCAGCCGAAACCGGTACTGGCGCTTGAACAACTGGACGCGCAGGATCTGCAACTGTTGAGCTTTGCGCCAGCGTATAACGCTTTTGCGATCGCGTGTTTAGTGAGCTTACCTTATAGCCAAATCCTGATGATAACGCCGATGCTACAGTTCCTGTTTTATTTATCGCTCGGTTCAAGCTTAGTGATTCGTCGCACCGTTCTTCGCAGCACAGGAGGAGGGTATGGATAATATCCCGTTTATCTCGGTGAGTATTAAAACGCTCAACGAAGCGAAAGGTATTGAGAAAACCATCGACAGCATCCGCCGACAGCTGGTGGGATATCCGCATAAAATTATTGTGGCTGATAGCCTGTCGACAGATAGCACCCAGCAACTGGCGGTGAATAAAGGGGTGACGGTGGTGTCATTAACGGAGCCGGGCGATCGCTGCTGCGGTGTCGGACACCAGCTGGGCTACCTTTATAGCGAAGGCGAATATCTGCTGCTGATGGATGGCGATATGGCGCTGGAAGAGGGATTTGTCGATCGGGCCGTCGCCTTTTTACAGGCGCATGAAGAGTATGCCGGCGTGGCGGGAACCGTCGAAATGGATGATGCCGTGAACTATGAGTTCAAATCCCGTAAACAGCGCATTAACCAGATCTATCCCGTGGGCGATTGTGACCATTTAGGCGGCGGCGGGCTGTATCGTCGCGCGGCGATTGAAAAGATTGGCTATCTGACCAACCGGAATTTGCACGCCTATGAAGAGGCCGAGCTGGGGCTGCGATTAACCGATGCTGGCTACAAACTGCGTCGTCTGGATATCCCTTATTTTAGCCATACGTCACACACCCTGCCGACCTTCAAGATGCTGAAACATCGGTGGTTGAGCGGCTATTACCAGGCGCCGGGAGAGCTGTTGCGCTGTAGTTTTGGAACACCGTATTTCACCCGCGCCCTCAAGATGGTCAAAAATGAGGCGGTATTTGCGCTGTATCTGTTGATCTTGCTTGCCGCACTGGTCACCGTCAACGGCAGCATTATTACCCTGGTGTTGCTGCCATTACTGGCGTTCACACTGTGGAAAATTGTGCAAAATCGTTCTCTCAGCGATGGGGTTCAAAGCGTCATTAATATGATTGTCCGTTCCGTGGGATTGCTGAAAGGGTGTCTTCATCCTGTGCGCGATCCGCTGACGCCGCCCAACAGTAAAATCATTCAACAATAAAAAGAGCGGATGAAATGAAAATTTTATTGGTTAACAAGTTTTTCTTTATAAAGGGCGGGGCGGAAACGGTTTATTTTCAGGAACGCGAGATGCTGAAAAAGGCCGGCGTGCAGGTGATTGATTTTTCGATGCAGCATGAGAAAAATTTCCCCTCGGAGTATGCGGATTTTTTTGTCAAAAATGTTGATTACCATACAGACAGTAACCTGTTAGGCGGTATTAAAACGGCGGTTAACTTTATTCATAACGCCGAAGCCTGTCGAAAAATGCAGGTCTTGCTGCAAAAAGAACGCCCGGATATCGTTCACTTTCATAATATCTATCATCAGCTAACGCCAGCGCTAATTAAAGTCGCACGCAATTTTGGCTGTAAAACGGTACTGACCGCCCACGACTATAAAATTGTCTGTCCTTCATACTCAATGCTACGCGACGGGAAAGTGTGCGATGCCTGTATTACCGGGACCGTCTTCAATGCCTTCAGATACCGCTGTCAGGAAGGGTCTGCCGCCAGGAGTTTACTGCTCTCTTTAGAGGCTACCTGGCAATACATTGCACAAAATTATCAGGCGCTGGATGTGATCGTGTCCCCCAGCGCATTTTTACGCGGCATTTTGCTACGTGTGCTGCCGCATTCGCGTATCGATGTCATCGTCAATGGCGTAGATGACAGCCGGCCCGTGGAGACGACTGGTGATGAAGGTTATATGCTGTACTTAGGCCGCCTGAGCCGGGAAAAAGGGGTGGCTACGTTGCTGGCCGCTCACCAGAAAATGCGTAACCCGGCGCCGCTGAAAATTGTCGGTCATGGCCCGTTACATGACGAGTTGATTGCCCAATATCCGGACGTGGATTTTTTAGGCTATGTACAACAAGGGGAAGCCCTGGACCAACTGATTAAACATGCCCGGGCGGTGATCCTGCCTTCGGAATGTTATGAAAACTGTTCGATGGCGGTGTTAGAGGCAATGTCATTAGGTAAGCCGGTCATTGGCTCACGTATTGGCGGGATCCCTGAACAAATTCGCGATGGTATTGAAGGGATATTATTTACGCCGGGTAATGCGCAGGCGTTGGCAGAGGCGATGGATACGCTGGTCGAAGACCCGGAGAAAGCACGGGTAATGGGCATCAATGGACGTCAACGGCTGAGTGATAAATATGCGCTCAGTGGTCATATGGAAACGTTGCAGGCACTGTATAAAGAACTGCTGGGCAGGCCATAATATGCGTAAAAAAATAACGGTATTTGGCACGCGCGGTATTCCCGATGTATTGGGTGGGGTGGAAACGCACTGCCAACATCTTTATCCGGAAATTAAACGGCTATGCGATGTTGATATTTGTGTTATCGCCCGCTCGCCGTACGTGAATTACACCCGTTCATCGTATAAGAATGTCGAAACCCATGCGCTGTGGGCACCTAAAAAACGCTCGCTGGAAGCGATTGTTCATTCCGTTTTAGCCGCGTTCAGCACCTTTTTTGACCACTCGACTATCGTGCACGTCCACGCTATTGGTCCGGGATTAGTGGTTCCGGTATTGCGGTTACTGGGCAAGAAGGTCGTTTTCACCCATCATGGACCTGACTATGACCGCCAGAAATGGGGGTATGTGGCAAAGAAAATATTATTGCTCGGTGAACGCTGGGCAGTGAGATATGCCAATGAAGTGATTGTAATATCTGAAGTTATTAATCAGCTTATCCAGAATAAGCATCGCCGCTATGATGCGCATTTAATTCACAATGGCGTGAACGCACCGCGAACATTATCAGAACATACCCTTCACCAGACGCTGTCGCGTTATGGTCTCCAGCCGAAAAACTATCTTGTGGTGGTGGGGCGATTCGTGGAAGAAAAAGGCATGCATGATGCCATTTCAGCCTACCAACAAAGTGGTTTGACGATGCCATTAGTGTTAATTGGCGATGCGGATCACCCGACCGAATACAGTATTCGTCTCAAACAGCAGGCCGCTGATACGCCAGGTGTGGTGATGACCGGATTTTTACGCGGCGATGAACTTCAGGCGGTGTTTTCGCAGGCAAAACTGTTTGTCATGCCGTCGTATCATGAGGGGTTGCCGATAGCGCTACTGGAGGCAATGTCATTTTCTCTGCCTGCGGTGGTGAGCGATATTCCGGCGAATCTGGAGGTCAAGTTACCCGCAGAGGCGTATTTTCAGGTGGGTAATCTGGCGAGTCTGGCCGGGAAAATGGCGAGATGGGCGACAGCAAATAGCGTTGACTATAGTGTATATTTGCAAAACTATAACTGGCATGAAATCGCCAGACAAACAGTCACCGTCTATCACGCTATTGATAAAGATATAGGTTAATTTTGCCCAACTCTCAGAACCGACCGCCCGTCATTGAACGATTTTATGCTCAACTGGATGAGAAGATCTCGCAGGGGTTGACCGCCGAACAAAAAGACGGAGTCGAAAAAGCGGTCCTTGCTATTACCCTGGGATCGAGACACCAGGTTGATATTCGTAGAAGCTTTCCCTTTTTCGGTAAACGTTTTTACCTGGTCTTTTTGTTTGGCAGGGATTTACGTCACTGGCATCGTCGGGAATCGACGCTATCCAATATCCTGATCGCATTGTTACTGCTGTTTGTTGTGTTGTTCGTTACCTGCTGCGTATTGCTGACGCTGTATATGATCAAATCCGCGTTGGGTATTGATGTGTTCCAGAATTTTCATGTGGGTATTTGGGACTGGTGGCTAAGCCTGAAAAACCACTAGCGTTAACCAACGGTTGGAGGCGTTACGGCGATGAAGAGTCAATGGGGTTTGGCGCTATTGAGTGTGTTCTTTCCGCTGACGGCCATGGCTGCATTAACCACCGTCACTCCCAAAGCCGTAACCGGTCCGCTAACGAACCCCGGGATTGGGGTGGCCAGTTTTCATCAGGGTTATGGTGAAACGCTGGGCCTGGCGGATTACCCTAATACCGGGTTTGAATATGAACGCTTCTACTGGCGGGAACTGGAGCCAGTGGAAGGCCAATACAATTTTGCGCTGGTTGATGATGCCTTCAAATATGCGGCGGCGCATCGGCCCGCGATGAACGTGGGGCTGCGGTTTATGGCCCTTGCGGAGCCTGAAAGCGGCTCGCAGATCCCCGACTGGCTGATTAAAAAAGGGGTGAAAGGAAAATGGACGCCCGATCATAAAACCTTTATCCCGGATCTCGACGATCCCCTGTTTATAGCCTACAGCCAACGTCTGCTGAACGCTTTTGGCAAGCGCTACGATGGTAATCAGAACCTGGCGTTTGTCGATATTGGCATGGTGGGATCGTGGGGAGAATGGCATAACAGCAACTTCCCGAAAGATGTGCTGCAACCCTTGCTGGAACGATATACCACCGAGCAGCTAGATCGCTACGTCGCTATGCACTTTGCTGCATTTCCCGTAACGCCAAAAATTATGTTGATGAGTGGTGGGCAAAGCCTGGCCAATGCGGTGGCGCGAGGGGCTGGATGGCGCGCGGACTGCTGGGGCGACCTGCGTGTGTTTTCCAATGACTGGAATCACATGGCAGATGATTACCCGCAACGATTGCTGGCCGCACAGCGCAGCTATTCGGGATTAAACGATGCCTGGAAACGATCGCCGGTGAGTCTGGAAATTTGCTCGTATATGCTGGATTGGAAGAACCTTTTTCATTATACGCGCGCAGAGGTACAGGGGATTTTTGACTGGGCGGTGAAGCATCATGCCAATACCATCAACCTGAAATCGCGAACGGTGCCCAGTGAGTATCGGCCGATTGTCGATGATGCACTGACCAGGTTGGGCTATCGCTTTCGTCTGGCCTCTCTGAGCCATGAGTCAGTATGGGAAAATGGTCGCAGCCTGGCGCTGATCAGTACCTGGTATAATGACGGCGTTGCGCCGATTTACCTTCCTTACACCCTGTCATTTCGTATTATTAATGATGCTAACAATGTTGTTGTTCAGGGGAATTCACCGGAAGACATTCGTCGCTGGCTGCCGGGTCAACATCAGCTGAATTATCAACTCCCTATGCCCGGTGCGTTACCGAGAGGAAAATACGCCATTGAAGTGGCGATCGTGGATAAGTCGGGCGCCGCGAGAATTAACTTTGCCAATGAAGGGAAGCAGAGCAGCGGATGGTATCGTGTGTCGACGATCACGGCGCGTTAACCATTAGCAACAATGAGCCTACCCGCAGGCTCATTGTTGATGGGTGTTAAGCGTGATAACCATCAGGATTATTTTTCTGCCAGTTCCAGGTGTCGCGCATCATGTCATCAAGCGTATAGGTAGCCTGCCAGCCCAGTACTTCGCGCGCCAGTGACGGGTCAGACCAACATTCGGCGATGTCCCCGGGTCTTCGTGCAACTATCTGATAATTAATTTTTCGTTGAGCCGCTTTTTCAAAAGCGGCAATAAGATCCATCACCGAATAGCCGATGCCGGTACCGAGGTTTATCACCTTATAGGCTGGACCTTTATTCTGGCAATCCAAAGCCGCTAAATGGCCGGTTGCCAGATCCATCACGTGAATATAATCACGTACCCCAGTGCCATCCGGGGTTGGGTAGTCATTGCCAAACACCGACACGGTTTCAAGCTTGCCAATCGCGACCTGAGAAATATAGGGAACCAGGTTGTTGGGGATACCATTTGGATCCTCACCAATTCGGCCTGAGGAATGGGCACCGACGGGGTTAAAATAGCGCAGGCAGGTGAGGCGAAACTCAGGGTGTGCGTGGGAAAAATCCGCCAGAATCTGTTCGACCATTAATTTAGAGGTGCCATACGGATTCGTTGTTCCCCCGGTGCGCGATTGTTCGCTGAGCGGCACGCTTTCCGGATCTCCGTAGACCGTTGCGGAAGAGCTGAAGATTAGGCTGTGAACACCCGCAGTCAGCATCTCACTCAGTAAAACCAGCGTTCCGGTGACATTGTTATTATAATACGCGAGGGGTTCTTTTATGGATGCTGAAACTGATTTTAACCCAGCAAAATGAATGACATCACTAATGTCATGGTGTGAAAAAATCGTTTTTAATGCCTCTCTGTCCAGAACGTCGGCAATGTAAACTGTGGGTTCTTTTCCGGTGAGTTCTGCGACCCGATGTAATGATGTTTGTGAGGCATTCGTGAGATTATCGATGATCACAACTTCATCACCTCTTTCGAGAAGCGTCAACACGGTATGTGAACCAATATAACCTGCGCCACCTGTGACAAGTATTGCCATACAGCCTCCAGAGGAAATCTTATGAAAAAGATTATTGACTCACCAAGGCCACGGCTATAAATACAGGGCTATGAGTGGCGTCGGGTAAGAGATAAATTTCTGAATTTCACCATGCACTTATAAGATATTTTTTTGAGTATCGATAAAAAACTAAAGGTGTTTATTTTACTATCGTAGACAAGATAGTTATTCGTGAAGTTTAAGGTATGTACACCGTCGCTTTGGTTGATGGTGGCATTGACCTGTGCAATTAGTTTTTCATCAAAAGAAAATGCGTTTAGCGTAACTAATGCTTTGATGTAAATTGATTTTCCATAGGTTTCAGGCGTGCATTCCTGAGTGAGGAAGTACAGTGTATTGCCGATGTTATGGGGCGCCCCGGCGCCTCGCTGATGCAGGTTGCTCAACTGCATGGTGGGCGTGATTTTCTGCCACGGACCGCTCACGCTCTCGGCAGTATGGATCATCAGCTCATTATTCATTGTCGTCGATAACAGATAACAGGCACCGTGTAGTGCAAAAAATACGTTATCGGTTAATGCTTCGTCCGAGATTAAAACGTTTATCGCCTTCCAGCGTTGCGGGAAATCTACGCACTGAAATAAAATAACCTCTTTTCTTTCTGAAGACTCAGGGATCATAAAGAGCTGGCCATTGTTCTCAAATACAAAAGGAAAGGATAAATGGCATTTTAGATAATCGAAACCGTCGAGCTTCACATCATCGAGTTCCGCTAAGTCGGCATCGAGTATACGGCAGCGTAGGATCCCCTTCGAATTACGGAAGCGTAAAGCCTCATAAAAAATATAAACTTTATTATCTCTTTCAATGATGAAAGGATCGGCCTGAAAGGTGTGTTTCTTTTTAAGTTGCTGCGCAGGGGTACGCTTCAGTATATCCAACGTGTTAGTAGGAAAGGTATGCGAACCATTATCCTTGATAATCATGATGTCCCACGACTCATGATAAAAAAGCATATTTATTATTTTTTTATATTTGGCCTGCATTCGCACGAGTTCCTTTTGTCGCTTCAATTCACCGGGTGCCATACAGCAACATTAACGGTTAGTTTAAAAGCTAGTCGCAAGCGCGTTTTTTGTCCACTTACGGAACGAGTGGCGGGGGGAAGGGGCGGCGTGACGTTGCCAGAGCATCCTTGCTCCAGATAAAGATTTTACTCGAAATGCACCTGCGGATTGTCTGCCAGTGAAACGTACGTTTTGCTGTCTTTATCCAACGTACGGATCTCACCGCTTTCAATGTCGTACACCCAACCGTGCAGACGCAGCGCATTATTACGCAGTCCGACAGCGACAGACGGATGCGTTTTAATATTATTCAGTTGAGCGATAACGTTCTCTTCCACCATGGCATTCACTTTGTCGATTGCGTTATCCCAGGTTTTCTTCTCGACTACCGCTTTCGCCGCATCGGCGTAGTGCAACCAGTGGGCGACCGCAGGCATCGGATCCAGACTCTGGCTTTCAGCAATCGCTTTCATCGCACCACAGTTGGAGTGCCCACAGATAACGATATCCGTCACGCCTAACGCCAAGACCGCGTATTCGATGGTGGCAGATACACCGCCCGGTTCCGGGCCAAAAGAAGGGACGATATTGCCCGCGTTGCGGATAACGAAAAGCTGTCCTGGCTCTTGCTGCGTAACCAGTTCTGGCACCAGACGACTGTCTGAGCAGGAGATGAAAAGTGCTTTAGGATTCTGGCTGGAGGCCAGGCTGCGAAAGAGTTCCTTACGTTGAGGGAAAATCTCTTTTTGGAAGTTGAGGAAGCCCTCAATGATATGTTGCATAGCAGTGTCTCTTTTCTCTGTTTAAGCAGGTTATGATGAAGATCACACTTTCCAGTTTAACACTCGCGCAGAGAAGAGGAAGTATTTATAGCCGGTCAGGGCATATCTATGCCTGATGAACCGGTAACAGCCTTACTCTTACTCGATCAGGCGGCACTGTTCTAACTCAAGGCAGGGACCGCTTTTTTTGCACATAAATCGGAACTATAGAGATGGCTGGCATTTACGAAGTATCGTACCTTTTAAAGGTACCTCCATATTAAGGAATCATCATGTCCAGGTTTCGTACTTTAGCAACCGCTTTGGTCGCGGTTGCTGCGATGACGATGTGCGCCATGCCTGCATTCGCTAACCCGGGTAACGGAAACGGGAACGGTAACAGCGGTAATCATGGTAACAAGGGTAATAGCGGTAATAGTCAGAAAGGCAATTCAGGTTCAAAAAACAATCAGCAATCTGAACAACGTAAAAATTATGGCAAGCCGGATCATGTTGATAGCGATATTAGCTTTAATGTGGCAAGACAGTATGCGGTCAGATACGGTTTGACCGGGTATAAATCGCTTCCTCCTGGCATCGCCAAAAATCTGGCGCGTGGCAAGCCGCTGCCTCCGGGTATTGCGAAGAAGAACGTTCCGGCCTCGATGCTCAATCAATTGCCCTATTACCCCGGCTACGAATGGCAGGTGGTGGGCGACAATCTGGTGCTGATTGCGCTGAGCACCGCGATTGTGACCTCGGTGATTAACGGGGTGTTTGACTAATTGTAGATGCGGTGTGAACGCAAAAAGCCACGATAAGTCGTGGCTTTTTTATTATCTTTGACCCGTCCTGATTTCCTTCGTGGATAAGTGAGTGAGAATCAACTTAATTTAAGGGGGGTATTTCTCATCCTTATGCAGTATATAGTTAATAATTCTGATGTAGATCGCAATGCCAGCCAAATACGTTGGATTGTTGAAGCGTCTTCTCCATCATGTGTATTTTTCTTAACAAGGATTCTGTTTTATGAACATTCGGCCTCTCCTCGCCTTCACTTTCATTGGCTTATTATGGGGCGCGGGAATATCGCAAGGATATGCAAAAGAGTGGAACAAAGAGCCGATGGCTGTTTTACAGCAAGGGGCCGAGGCGGGGGATGTAAAGGCGCAGTACTACCTTGGAACCCTGTATTGCGAAGGAAAAGGTGTTGCGCGTGATGATACGAAGGCCGTTGAGTGGTTGACCCGCGCGGCTGAGCAGGGAAATCCCGACGCACGTTACGTCCTCGCCTTAGTCTATTTTGATGGTGAAGGAGCACGGTGGAATGACGGCAAGGTGATTGAGTGGTTTAACCATCAAGCCGAACAGGGTAATCAGCAAGCGATCAACTGGCTCACCCTCGCTGCCGAGCGCGGAAACTATCTGGCGATAGAGTGGTTACACCAGGCGGTTGATAAGGGGAATCCCGAAGCACAGCGTGCTCTCAACAGTAAAAAGTCGCTGTCCGAGGGTTACAACACAGTTAAAGCATTGAGTAAAGCCGCTGAACAGGGAGATGCAAAAGCGCAGGGGCTGCTGGGTCGGCGCTACTTTGAAGGGCATGGCGTCGGTATGGATCGCAACAAAGCCTTTGCGCTGTTAAGTAAGGGCGTCAGCCAGGGTGATGCGCTGTCTCAGGGCGTGCTGGGCGTGATGTATTACCTGGGAGAAAGCGTCGGCGTCACGCAGGATCACAAGAAAGCATTTGAGTTATTTCAGCAGGCGGCAGCCCAGGGGGATGTGCTGGCACAAGGGATGCTCGGCATGATGTACTCAAAAGGTGAGGGAACCGCGCAGAACGATAAAAAGGCCTTCGAATGGTATCAGAAGGCTGCCGCACAAGGCGATGCGGGATCTCACACTGACCTGGGATTGATGTACCTCGAGGGCAAAGGGGTCGCTCAGGATGACAAGAAAGCCGTCGAACATATTGAGCGCGCAGCCAAAATGGGTAGTCCGGAAGCCCAGAGATTGTTGGGCAGGATGTACCTGGAAGGGAAAGGAGTAGATAAGGACTATGCGCAAGCCTATATCTGGAATGCCGTGGCCGTTGCTAACGGAAACTTTGATGCTCAGGCCGGGCTAGATGCTTCGCGGGAAAACCTCTCTCCTGCCGCTTTAGAAGAAGCCGATGGCAGGGCGCGGAAATACTTTGAACAGTATCGATATAAACCGCAAATCTGATGCACAATGTAGCCCGCGTTATGCGTTATGCGGGCTTCTTCTTTTTTAGAGCATGGACAGATGGCTTACATTCCGTACAGCTTAATTTTTCGGTAGAGCGTGGCGATGCCGATCCCTAGCTCTGCCGCCGCCTGTTTCTTGCCCTCTACGCTTGTGCCAAAACGCTGTAAAACACGCTCAATGGCTTCTCTTTCGGCTTGTTTTCCCTGACTGGCAAGCTGACGTGGTTGTGCCGATATAGCGGGTTTTCTGCTGTCCGCCGCGGTGAGCAGGTATGGAGGCAGGTGGCTGGCGTTGATCCCGGTCGCTTCCCCACGCATGACAAAAATATATTCGATGACGTTACGCAGTTCGCGGACGTTTCCGGGCCAGTGCCAGGTATACAGGCGGTTGATCACATCATCGGGCAGTTTTTGTGGTGGCCGTTGGTAGCTTGCTGAGAACTCATCGGCAAAATACTGGGCGAGGACGGCGATATCCGCACGTCGTTCCCGCAGGGAAGGGAGTACCAGCGGAACCACGTTCAGACGATAAAAAAGATCTTCGCGAAACTGATGATTCTCAACCATCGTGTGAATATTTTTGTTGGTCGCTGCGATAATGCGGACATCAATTTCGATGGTGTTATTCGAGCCTACCCGAGTAATCGCTTTTTCCTGCAGTACCCTGAGTAACTTAGCCTGCAGGTGCAGCGGCATATCGCCTATTTCATCGAGGAACAAGCTGCCGCCGTTGGCCAGTTCAAATTTGCCCATTCGTCCTTTGGGGTCCGCACCGCTGAACGCTCCACGGACGTAGCCGAACAGTTCACTTTCCAGTAACTGCTCGGGGATGGCTGCGCAGTTGATCGTCACAAAAGGCGCGGTTTTACGCGGACTGCTCTGGTGAATCGCAAATGCCACCACTTCTTTCCCCGATCCGCTCTCCCCGGTAATCAGCACGCTGGCGTAGCTGTTAGCGATTTTCCCTACGGTACTTCTAAGCTGCTCCATTGACGGGGAATGACCAATTAACCGCACCTGAGTATCGGACTCATAAGGCGGCATCGTCATGCTGCTCAGGTAGTCATGAGCATCGCGAAAAATAACCATGGTTAAACGATCGTTATCTTGTGACGAGAGTGAAATCTGTTTGCACAATACATGATGTTTCTGACCTTCGAGCGTCAGCCACGCTTCTTCATCGCCATACAAACTGTCACCGGTGGTTTCAATGGTGAGGGGGAGTCCCTGAACCTCCCGGTTGAGAATACGATCGGCGGAGTGGTTGGCATGCCAGATACGGCCATGACCATCGATCGCCACGACGCCGCGATCCATCGCATCGATCAGGCGACGGAATGCGCCCAGCGTCTCCTGGGCGCGTAAGCGTTCCAGGCACTCAAAGACCTTGCTTGAGATCATGACGGAGATTTGTTCAATGAAGGTAACGAATTTATCAATCTGACTGAGCAGCGTTTCTCGCTGTGCCTGGGTTGAACAAATAATCCCGATCACCCCAATGACGCGATTATTAAGAAAGATGGGCGCGTTCAAATCCAGCATTTCTGAACAATAGCGATGTTTTTCACACATCTGGCACAGCGGATGTTCACCGGGATTTTTGATCAGCACCGTTTCGCGCACCTGCAGAACATGGCGATAGATATAGCCATTTTTTGCCACATTCTCATTGAGCATGTGCCGGTATTTTCCGGTGCCCGCAATGCGCATTAAAGATTCATCAATGATTTCAACATCGGTCCCGGTAATACCGGAAATGGCGTCAGCATAATTGCAGATATCATCCTGAATATTACTGAGTACTGAAATCATGATCCTTCTCCGGTTGGGCAGCGAATTTATCAAGGAGAATGATAAATATGCGAAATATGACCAGCTCGGCTTGCGCATAATCAATCTATTACGTTGTTTTTAGATATATTTTTTGTTTTATCTTCCGCGATCACACTATTTATCATTGGTGATAATTTATCAAAATAACGCGATAAACTCAGCACGCTGTTTTTACGACATTAATCCGCTCGCTATTTTTTAATTCATTGAAGTTAAAGTAATTATTAATTTTCTCGTCATGATTTTGTCGTTTTATAAAAAACTGGTAAGCATTTTGCTTTTAGGGAATACCGCTCGCTTAACGCTCTCTGTATGGCACCGATTACAGGGAATGAAATATCAGGACAATGAGGTTCTATGATGCAGGAAAACTTATCGTTTTTTATCAACCAGACGCCGTTTACTGAACACCCCAATGCGCCGCTGGCGCCGTTTAGTCGCCAGGAATTGGTAAAAGCGCTGAATTTTCATCGCTCTATTCCGGGTTATGCGCCGACGCCGCTGTATTCGTTACCGGTTCTTTCGCAAAAACTGGGCGTTAAAAATATTTATCTGAAGGATGAGTCTCAGCGTTTTGGTCTCAAAGCCTTTAAAGCGCTGGGAGGTGCCTATGCGATGGCATGCCATATCGCGGAATTAGTGGGTAAGGATATCAGCGAATTACCTTTTGATGTGATGACCAGCGACGAAGTGCGCCGCGACCTGAAGACCGTGACGTTTGCTACAACGACCGACGGCAACCACGGACGAGGAGTGGCATGGATGGCGCGGCAGCTCAAGCAGAATGCGGTGGTTTACATGCCGAAAGGCTCATCTGAGCAGCGTCTGACCGCAATTCGCAATGAAGGCGCGACGGCGGAGATTGTCGATATGAACTACGACGATGCCGTGCGTATGACCGCCGAACAAGCTGAAGAGCATGGCTGGATCGTGGTGCAGGATACGGCCTGGGAAGGCTATGAAAAGATCCCGCTGTGGATTATGCAAGGCTACGGCACGCTGATGCTGGAAGCGATAGATCAGCTTCACCAGGTTGCGCCAACACACGTGTTCGTTCAGGCGGGCGTGGGCTCTTTTGCCGGAATGGTGCAGGGAATGGTGACGGCGGCCTGGGGGGAAAATCGTCCGAAAGTGATTGTCGCTGAGGCGTTAATCGCCGACTGCCTCTACCGTTCTGCGCTGGCTAAAGAGGGCGAGGCGGTGGCCGTTGGGGGGGATTTGCAGACCGTGATGGCCGGGCTTGCCTGCGGGGAAGCCAACAGCATCGGCTGGAAACTGCTGCGTGACTATGCCGACGCATTTGCCTCGTGCCCTGATGAAGTGGCCGCGCTGGGGATGCGTATGCTGGGCAACCCGTTAGCGGGCGATCCGCAAATTACATCCGGTGAATCCGGTGCTGTGACTACCGGTCTGCTGGCACTGCTGATGACCTCGCCAGCACTGGCACAGACGCGTGAACAACTGGGGCTGGATGCGCATTCTCGCGTGCTGTTGATAAGCACAGAAGGTGATACCGACCCGCAACAATATCTGGATATTGTCTGGGGCGGTCAGTACCCCGGCATTAATTAATCCATTCCTGATTGTAGTTATAACGGAGAAAACCATGTTATCTGCAAACCGTATTGAAGAAGTGATTAAGAATTGCCAGGCACTGATCCAGCAGAAAAGTTATTCCGGTCAGGAAGGGGAAGTGGTAAATGCAATAAAAACAATGATGGAGCATTACCAGTTCGATGACATTCACGTCGATAAATACGGAAATATTGTTGGCGGTATTGTCGGCAATAAACCAGGAAAAACGCTGGTGCTGGATGGACACATTGATACTGTGCCCGTGAATCCGGAAAAGTGGACCCACAATCCGTACGGCGGCGACATTGAGGACGGTAAAATTTATGGCCGAGGCACGACGGACATGAAAGGCGCCGTGGCGGCGATGATCTCTGCCGTCGGATTTTTCGGCCAGGATAATCAGCGTGAGTTTGCCGGTAAAATCTATGTGGCCTGCATCGTACATGAAGAGTGTTTTGAAGGGATCGCCGCTCGTCTGGTCAGCGAACGCTATAAACCTGACTATGTGATTATCGGCGAAGCATCCGAATTAAACCTGAAAATTGGTCAGCGTGGCCGCGCTGAAATTGTGGTTGAAACGTTTGGCAAACCGGCGCACTCCGCTAATCCGCAGGCAGGTATTAACGCGGTGTACAAAATGGCGCAGCTGATTGACAAAATCCGCACCATTACTCCGCCAACGCATCCGGTGTTAGGGCCTGGCATTCTGGAACTGACGGACATTAAATCGTCGCCGTATCCGGGTGCATCTGTGGTGCCAGATTACTGCCGT
This sequence comes from Citrobacter sp. wls718, assembly GCF_005280945.1. Taxonomy (NCBI): domain Bacteria; kingdom Pseudomonadati; phylum Pseudomonadota; class Gammaproteobacteria; order Enterobacterales; family Enterobacteriaceae; genus Citrobacter; species Citrobacter sp. wls718. The sequence continues at coordinate 31,270 of NZ_SZWV01000057.1, read as the reverse complement.
GCGACCTACGATCGCCGTCTGCTGGTGGGCGAAACCAAAGAAAGCGTCATTGCGCCACTGGAAAGCGCATTGGCCGAGCTGGTCGCTCAGGATCCACAATTTAAGGCCAGCGTTTCCTACGCTGTAGGCCAGGAGTCCTGCTATACCGGCGCGACCATTGAGGGCGAGCGTTTCTTCCCTGGGTGGGTTTACGAAGAGTCCGACGAGTTTGTGCAGGCCGCGCTGGCCGGCGTGCGTGCGGCAGGGTTTGAACCGACCATCACCCAGTATTCCTTTTGCACGAACGGTAGCCACTATGCGGGCGAAGCGGGCATCAAAACCATCGGTTTTGGCCCATCGCGTGAAAACCTGGCGCACACCATCGATGAGTTTATTGAAATCGATCAGCTAACCGGTTCGGCCAGCGGGTATTACAGCATTATCCAGACATTGTATCGCCATTAAAAAAATAAAGATAAAACCCTCTTACCCTACAGGCGGTGCAGTTTATCTGCACCGCAATGGAGAATTACGATGAAGACCATTTTCAAAAACGGAAATGTGATCGATGGGACGGGCAGCGAAGGCAGGATTGCCGATGTGATGGTTGATGACGGTCGTATTGTGGCGATCGGCCAAATTGATGCTGGTATAAATGAACAGGTTATTGATGCAACAGGAAAAGTAATTTGTCCTGGCTTTATTGATACCCACACACATTCTGATTTGTCGGCAATTATTAATCCCGCGCTGTCGGCAAAAATTCGTCAGGGTATTACCACGGAATTACTCGGACAGGATGGCGTGGCACTTGCGCCGCTGCCTGAGGAATATATTCCGGCCTGGCGTAAAAATATTGCCGGACTGGATGGCGATACCGACAAAATTGACTGGAAATACAAGAATACGGACGGTTATCTCAATTTATTGGCCTCTCGTCACCCGGCCACTAACCTTGCGTATCTGGTCCCGCATGGCAATGTGCGTATGGAAGCGATGGGGCTGGATGGGCGACCTTCCACCCGTGAAGACGTGGCCAAGATGTGCGAGGTCCTCGAGCGGGAGTTAAAGGCTGGAGCATTTGGCCTGTCCACCGGGCTTATCTATATGCCGTGCGCTTTTGGCGATACCGCTGAGATGATTGCGCTGTGCAAGGTCACGGCGAAATACAACGGGATCTTCGTGGTGCATCAGCGCAGTGAAGCCGACGACATCATCAACTCCACCCAGGAACTGATCGATATCGCTAAAGCAACCGGCGTCTGGCTGCACATTTCGCATATGAAAGTTTGCGGCAAGAAAAACTGGACGCTGATTTATCGGATGCTGGGCATGCTGGAGCAGGCGCAGGAAGAGGGGATCCGCATCTCTTTCGATCAGTATCCTTACGTTGCGGGCAGCACCATGCTTGGTGTGATCCTGCCACCGTGGGTCCATTCGGGTGGAACCGACAAGCTGCTTGAACGTCTGGCCTCGCCTGAACTGCGGGAGAAGATGATCGCTGATATTCAACAGGGCATTCCGGGCTGGGATAACTTTATTGATTTCGCCGGTCTGGATCAGATTTTTGTTACCAGCGTGAAGACAGAAAAAAATCAGGATGCCGTTGGCCTGAACCTCGTCGAGTTGGGTGAACTGCGTGGTAAAGATCCGTACAACGCCACCTTTGATCTGCTGTTTGAAGAAGAAAATGCCGTTGGGATGGTCGATTTCTACGGCACGGAAGAACACGTAATTAAGTTCCTCTGCCGCCCGGAACAGAACGTCTGTACCGATGGCCTGATGGGCGCAGGTAAGCCGCATCCGCGCGTGTTCGGTGCTTTCCCTCGTGTACTGGGTAAATATGTGCGGGAAGAGGGCTGTCTGACCTGGGAAGCGGCAATCCGTAAAATGACCGGAAAACCTGCCGAGGTGTTGGGCTTGCAGGATCGAGGGCTGATTAAGATCGGTTATGCTGCGGATATTGTGATGTTCGATCCGTACACCATTACCGATAAAGGCACATTTGTTGAACCTAATCAGTATCCTGAAGGGATCGAACTGGTGATGGTCAATGGACGTATTGCTTTAATTAATGGCATAGAGAGCTATGCCTGTAGCGGTACTGTTATTAGAAAACAATACTAATAAATAACGCGCAACACGCGTTGATCTCTCGCGACCATTTATAGCCGCGAGAGATCACTACACCCCAAGGACATCACAATGAACCAACAAGCATCTTTACCTTCAGGTAAACCAAAGACCTGGAAAGCAAGATATACCGTCCTGTCATTAATCTGGCTGGCATGGCTGCTTTCTTTTCTCGACCGTATGGTGATGAGCGTTTCATTACCGTATATCGGTAAAGATTTAAATCTTGATACCACGCAACAAGGTTTAATTATTAGCGCCTTCTTTATTGGTTACGCGGCATTTCAAATTCCCGGCGGTTTATTGGCGGATAAATTTGGCTCGCGTAAAATTATGGCCATTGGCATTGCCTGGTGGTCAATTTTCACCAGCTTAACCGGTGCGGTACTGACGCTTCCTCTGATGCTGGCCGTCCGCTTCTTATTTGGCATCGGTGAAGGGTGCTTCCCGTCTGCGTCCTGGAAGATGATCTCGACCTACTTCCCGTCAAAAGAGCGTGGTCGTGCAACGGCGATTCAGTCGACGGTGAATACCTTAGGCCCGGCGCTGGCGGTGGTGGTTGCGGCGAGCATCATCGGGGCATTTGGCTGGCACATGGTCTTTATCGTGCTCGGCATTCCCGGTCTGTTTATTGCGGCGGGTATCTATTTCTTTACCCGGGACAACCCGAAAGATCACCTGGCTATTACGCAGCAGGATCTGGCGGAACTGGCGGCTGACGATCAAGGTAGTCAGCAAAATACCCGGGCCGTTGCGTTCAAAGACGTGCTCAGAATGCCCGTGCTATGGCAGATGGCGGCTATCTGGTTCTTGTTTGATATCACCTTCTGGGGCTTCTCTACCTGGCTGCCAAGCTATTTGATCACCGTCCGTGAGTTCTCACTGGCGAAGACCGGTGTGATGGCGGCGATTCCATTCCTGTTTGGCGCATGTGGCACATTGATCGGTGGATATTGCTCCGACAAATACAAGTCGTTGCGTAAGATGTTCTACGTTGTGACATCCGTTATTGCCGCAGGTTTCCTGTATTTGACCTTTAGCGTAAGCAGCGCGGATATGGCGGTGGTTTACCAGTGTATTTCAGCATTGTTTATGTTCTTCGCCATGGCGACATTCTGGGGGATTTTGATGGACACTATTCCCAGCAACATCATGGGTCGCGCATCCGGCATCGTTAACTTTGGTGGACAAATGGCAGGGGTGGTTTCCGCACCGGTCATTGGTTGGTTAATCCAAAGCAGCGGCGGCAGCTACAACAGCGCATTTATCTTTATGATTGCGGCATTGATTTGTTCGGCAGTGGTGACGCTGACCGTGAAAAACTCCCACGCTATTGGTGCATTACCCAGTCAAGCCTGATTAATGTTTGTCTCCTGTGGCTCTGGTGTGCCAGAGTCACAGGCATTTTGATACCATGTTCAACCACCTTTCCTGCGCTTAATTACCCCCCCTGAATCCTCATTTCCTTCTCCGTCTTTATTCATAAATCAGTATTGTCATGACAGCTGTCACATTTACGATCTGAATTATGAACGATCATGTTCAAAAATAAATAGAGTAGTGATACCGTCATCGTACGCGAGGTTGATGTCCGCTTGTTACCCAAACCATGCAATGTTTTTTATTGCTTTAAAACAAATAGTTAATGAAATTCAGGGGGTGCAATGAGTGAAGCCAATTTAGACAGAGTAAGCCAACTGGAGGTCCCGCAAGAGCAGGGCGCCAGTAAGAAGACGATCCGTAAAGTCATGTTTGCCAGCATCTCGGGAACCGTTATTGAATGGTATGACTATTCGCTATACGGCGCTGCAGCAGGGTTGGTGATTAATAAACTCTATTTCCCCAATCTTTCGCCCACCATAGCCACCTTAGCCGCTTTTTTAACCTTTGCGGTCGGCTTTGTCTCTCGTCCGCTAGGGGGCGTGATTATCGCGCATATTGGTGACCGTTATGGGCGTAAACCCGCACTGATATTTGCGGTGGTTTTGATGGGGATTGCGACGCTGGCATTGGGACTGTTGCCAACTTATCACCACATTGGTATTTGGGCGACAATCGCCCTGGTGGTTATCCGCTTAATGCAGGGGTTTGGCTCTGGCGCAGAATTGGCGGGTGCCCAGACCTTTGTGGCTGAATATGTCCCTATTAAACAGCGAGGTTTTTATACTTCACTGATCAATGCCTCTACTGGGGTCGCTATTCTACTTTCATCGCTGGCCTTTTTTCTGGTAACCCAGTTACCGGATGAAGCCTTTATGAGTTGGGGATGGCGTGTTCCGTTCTTGTTCTCCATTGTGCTGTTTATTGTGGCTATTTACATCCGTAAACATCTGGATGAAACACCTGAATATGTTAAATCAATGGAAAAGGCCGAGAGTAATAAGAAAACGCATGCAGTTCCGCTTAAGGCATTGATTATGAACAGCCCGAAAAACCTTATTTGTGGTTTCTTCAGTCTGGCTGGTCATCAGGCTAATGGATATTTACTCAGTGTTTTCAGTATCAGTTATTTGACTAATACCTTAGGGATGGAAAAATCAGAAGGGCTTATAGCGCTGATGGTTGCTGTAACGGTGAATACCATCATGACCCCAATCATGGGAAAAATGGCTGATAAATATGGCACCACCGTGGTCTTCTCATTTGGCGCTATTTTCCTCGGAGCTTTCGCTTTCCCTTTATTCTGGTTCCTTGATAGCGGCAATATTGTGTTGGCAACTCTCGGCATGTGTATTGCCTACGGTATTGGTCATGGTGCGACATCGGGGGCACAGGGCGCATTTCTGGCAAACCTGTTCCCAACACAATACCGTTATTCCGGTATTGCATTATCGCGTGAACTCAATAGCGTTATTTTTGCGGGTTCCACACCGGTGATTGCCGCTGCACTTATCACTTTTGGTGATGGTGACCCCACCTACCTGATCTATTACCTGATGTTTTGTAGCCTGCTGACCTTAGTGGCGGTGCAAATGGCGAAAGGACTTAAAGAACATCATTAATACGTATTCAGGTACAGTATTGAAAATTAACAAATGAGGTAAATATGAATATTACGATTTTAGAAAACAAAGCTCTATTGGGTGTGGGCGCGGCACAAGCCGGTATTATTGCCATAAAAGATGCACTAGATCAGAAAGACCATGTTGCTATTATCCTTGCAACTGGAGCCAGTCAATTTCAAATGCTGGAAAATCTTATTAAGGCCGATATTGACTGGTCGCGAGTGACGATATTCCATCTGGATGAATATATTGGCCTAAGTGACGATCATCCCGCCAGTTTTCGCCGTTATTTGCGTGAACGTGTTATCGAGAAACTCCCGGCAGTGGGCCAGTTTGTGGGGGTGAATGGTTCTGCTGAGAATATTGTCGAGGAGATTGACCGTCTCAACCGGTTGATTAGCGCACAAGAGATTGACGTTTGTTTTGCCGGGATTGGTGAAAACGGCCATCTGGCCTTTAACGATCCGCCAGCAGACTTTACAACGACGGTCCCCTATCTGACGGTTGAACTGGATGAGGCCTGCCGCCGGCAGCAACTGGGCGAAAAATGGTTCAGTTGCCTGGAAGAGGTTCCGACCCAAGCTATTTCGATGAGCATTAATCAAATTATGCTCTCCAGAGTACTGATCCTGAGTATTCCGGATACGCGTAAAGCGCTGGCGGTAAAACAGGCATTGCAGGGACCCGTAGTGAATAGCGTTCCGGCTTCAATTGTACAACGTCATCCTGCCTGTCAGGTTTTTCTGGATAGTGAATCCGCCTCGTTAATGACTGAACAGTAAGGGATGAAAGATGAAAGTCACTCTAGGTTTGTTTGATATACAGGTGAATGGATTTGCCGGCGTTGATTTCAATGATGAAAATATTGATGCTGACAGGCTGGACTCCGCTCTGGAGGCTATGCTGAAAACCGGCGTGACTTGCTGTCTGCCAACGTTGATCACCGCGTCAAAAAGCGTGCTGACCAGACGCTTTCGGGCGCTCGATAAGGCGGTGGCAGAGAGTAAACTCGGTGCGTTTATGGTTCCGGGATATCATCTGGAAGGGCCTTTTCTGAATCCGGCAGAGGGATATGCCGGTTGTCATCCTGCACAAGATATGACGTCACCGGATGTTCGGTTGATTGATGAGCTGGAGAGGGAACTGATACGACCGATTTTGCTGGTCACTTGTGCACCGGAGTTTGATGAAGGTGGAGGGTTCGTAAGGGCGTTAGTGAAAAGGGGGAAATGTGTCGCCGTTGGGCACTCCAGTGCGGGGTACGCCTCGCTTCAGGCTGCGGTTGAGGCTGGAGCCAGCCTGTGCACGCATCTGGGTAATGGTATACCTCAGATATTGCCTAAGCTGGATAACACGTTACAGGCGCAGTTGAGTTGCGACGCATTGCATGCCAGCTTTATTGCCGATGGATTACATATTCCGCCATTTGCGCTCAAAAACCTTCTGCGAGCAAAAACGCTTTCCCGCTCAATTTTAGTCACGGATGCAATGAGCGCTGCCGCTTGTGACCTCCCGGGACAATATCCTTTTGCGGGAATCAACGTGGAGCGTGCGCAAGATGGAAAGGTACGCCAACCTGGTGCCAGCAACCTGGCGGGTTCTAGTCTGACGCTTGATCAGGCCGTGCGTAATCTGGTGAACTGGGACATTGCCAGTTTTGATGACGCCGCGGCAATGGCAAGCGCTCACCCAATCCAATTTATGCAACCGGCCATGGTATATCATCAGTGTGCCAGCCCTGATACCAGGGTGGTTTGGGATGAAAATAATATCATCACTGAATGTTACATCGGTACAGAGATAAGCCGACGCTACCCCTAAAAGCCCGGGGGCAATAATGCCCCCACCACGTTTGTGTTATCCCTTCCCCATTAAGATTGTCTTTCTGTGTTGTAATGCTTTGTTCCTGCTGTTGTGAAAAGGTAAATCAGGGTTGATTGATGCTCGACCTTTCAGGATACTTCGTCAGGTAACCCTAATGAAAAAATGCACCTCTTCTGCGTCATTATGAGGATTGCCGCCAACTTTTCGGCCCTGAACCCGAACGTTATTAAAAAGAGCATGAATAATAAACGCACTATAGATTTTTTAACCCATTTGCCGATTACCCGTGCCTTACTCAATGATAAAGAACGCGTTTTTCTTGCCGTTCTGAAGGGAGAGGTTAAAACCCGAAGCGAAGCGACCAAACGACTGTCGATTCGTTCAACCACGATCTCCGAATATGTTGCGGAATTGCTGGAAAGTCGACTGTTAACCGAAGAACCCAGCGAGCATGTCGGGCGAGGCCGGCCGTCGCTGACGCTTGGCGTCAATGCCAACCGGGTAGTGACGATTGTTTTTCAGGTCATCAGTCAGTCGGTACATACATTTATGGTCAACCTGTCGGCACAGATTATTGCCCATGAGCATACCGAAGCGCCCCCGGATAGTGACAATGCTGCACTGGCAGTCATCTTTCGCAATCTCTATAACAGCATTTTTGAGAAACTACCAAAAGATGCTGAGTTAGCAGGTATCGTTTTTTCTCTTGGCGGTGTTTTTGATCGTACGACTAACCGCTGGATTCATACATCTCGCTGGCCCCGGATGCATAACCTGGATATCAGAAATGTTTTTCCGGATGAGAACCACTCCATCACGTTGTCCCGTACGCTGGACAATGAGCTGTTGATTCATCTGCTTCAGAAGGATGAAAGCACATTATTGGTGCACTGGGGATATGGCGTTGGTTTTGCGTTTGGCCAGTCCGGGGACAAAATTGTTGAGGGTGGCTATGCTTTCGGCGAAATTGGTCATTGGCATATTGCAGGGCATAATGCCCTTTGCCATTGTGGGCAAAAAGGGTGCCTGGAGACGGTCGCAGCACTGTGGTCGATTGGTCGTCAGGTTTTGGCTGAGGACTTTCAGACCGGAGATGATGAAGAGAATATTGCCACTCTCCTTGAATCAAGGAACCTGATGGATAATCCCGCCGTGCAGCAAGCGGTAGAACAGATGACCACCGCAGTCTCAAACGTTTGTCGCGTGTTTTTCCCGAAAAAACTGATCGTTTCTGGCCCCTTCGTAAAAAACGCGGGTATTTGGCAAGCGTTCAGTGAGGGCTTTCAACAGCAGAATAGCTTTTTTGGGCAGACTATTGAGGAACTCTCGGTCAGTCGGGTGAGTCGCGATCTCGGTGTCTATGGAGCCGCAATCCCGGTGCTGGAGCAGGGGCTTGCGAAACTGTTGCAGTAGTGCGTTTTGTATTGAAGCGGGTTAGCGTTGAACGCTGGCAAGAATCGCCCGGAATAACGCGATAGCCCGCCAGATGTCGTCCTCGGTGTCACCATCCCAGTCAGGAACAGTGACCCGTTCGGCTTGTAACTGCTTTATCAGTATATGCGCATCCGCGACTTCATCGCGGCCACACTGTGCGGCGATGCGTGAAATCGATTCCGCAGACAGTTGGGAGTAAGGGCTAACATCCTTTCTTTCCGTGTGGAGAATTTTTTGTAGTTTGCGCATGAGTTAATGTGTTCAAGTGTCCTAAATCAATCTCTTAATTGAATTCTCTAATGAAAATAACACAGGGTGTTTTAAACCACAAAAATAAGACGTAGCGTTGTTTATTTTCTCCAGGTTTGGATAGGTCATGCCGTTTCTATTTTTAGAAAAACATGCAGTATAGACATCCATATGGTTTAACACTTCAGTATTTAATGGTCTGGCCTTTGTGTATATCTCTGTGGCGAAAGCATTGCATTGACTACAGTTGCAATGACATGTGGCATAATCAGTAGAGATGATACAATCATCATTGTCTAGGTTAAATCCTAATTTCCTTCGTCGAGTATAGGCATCCATTATTCCTCTGGCTTCATGTTTCAACAACATATTTGCCCATTCACCTCTTTTTAAATAGGGTGATAATATATAGCTCAGTAACAAGATAGTTCTTTCATTTACCGTAGGGTAGACGTTTACGGTGTTCATTTGTTTAGTTTTGATGATGAAATAGGAAGCTATTATAAAACCAAGACAACGGGCGGTACCGATTTCCAGATCTCTATTTCGTTTGTGTGTGGTGTCATTACCGCTTAAGGGCATAAGCGAGTTTTCGAAAGCTAAAAAATCAGCAATAAATGCCATAGTTCTGATGTAGGACGGTTGATGTCCATTGTGCTGAAAAAACGCATGATGACTGCATATTAGATGAACCAGTTCATGAAAAAAAACAAAGTTCATAAAAGATTTTGCTGTGTTCAGTGCGACGTCTACTGATTGAGTATCAACTCTATTGGCAATCATACATAGAGCCGTATCTGCTAATGCCGTGTGCTTAAAGATCGTGGATAAATCGAGGCTGATATTTAAGTTGTAGGTTCCTGCAACAATAATTACCCAAGAGTAGAATCTCCGGTTAATTGCAATAAATGCAGTATCATCTTTGATATTTATCTGGACTAATGGTTCATTCTCATAAACAAACCCCCAAACAGATGTTCGCACAGGGATTAAGGCGTTTTGTCCTAGCCAGGCGTTGAGTGTTAAATCAAGCTCAGTAAAAGAATACCAGGTAATATCGGTGTCAATATCTGCCGGGGAACACCAGGATTGATAAGGCCAGGAGTCAGGCATGTTATCCGGGAATATAACATTGTTTAATGATTCTCGTATTTGATTCATTTTACTCTACACCATCAATCAATTGCTTCGTTTACTACCAGCAAGGCAACATGCGTTGCAATTCTGGTATCCTGTTTCTCTCCTTAAATGATGAAAAAATGCCTGATCGAAATTGTTATCACCCGAAAGTATGAAAAAGCATATTGCTGATCTGTTTTCTGCACAACGAACGATGGTGTCCAGGCGGTTCGTTCATGGGATATTCCTGCTATATATATGCGTAAAAACAAGTGTAGGATAGTTTGTCATGGAAATAAAATTCATAAAAAATCAAACATTGGCAACATATTGAAAAATAATATTTGTTTGCATTATAAATCTTATAATATATAGGAATATGTCGTTTTCTCGTGCGGATAAGGCGCTTAACGGCTCTGGTTACCCAGCGGCGCGGTCTCGCATTCTGCGGCCCTGTGAGAGAACCGCAGTCTGACTCGGATCATGTTGAACGATGGAAGAGATAAGGCACTGGCCTATTACGCTATGCCGAACGCTCTTTGCAAGCATTGCAAGGATTAGATCTGCGCGTAAGATGATTGCGCTCGCGGCGTGCCAGATACCTGTTTATTGGACAACATGCTATCCGGCATTCGTCGCGATGGGTTCGTCCTTTCAATGGCCTGGTTGCCATACTTACCCAGCAGAACGGCTTTTTTCGTTGCTGCCATCACCTAATTTGTATGCCAGCGCTACCACTAACGATTGCACCAGACACAGCGTGGCAGACTGCGATCGAAAGGCGTCGACCTGCGCCTCTTTCACCACAAAGCAGAGATCGCTGAACGTTGCCAGCGGGCTGATCTGGCTGTCGGTAATCACAATTTGGCGAGCACCGGCATTCGCTGCCGTTTCACTGACCATGACGGTCTCTTCTGCGTAAGGCGAGAAGCTAATCGACACTACGATATCGTTCGCTTTAATGCGGTTTATCTGTTCGCGCAGCATTCCCCCCATCCCGTCGAGCAGAATAGGGCGGCACTCAAGATGGCTCAGGGCATAAGTAAGATAGGCGGCTACGCTAAATGAGCGGCGCAAACCGGCGATGTAAATCGTGTCGGCATCTGCCAACAGTTGTACTGCACGTACCAGCATTTCGGGTTCAGCGCGGGCCGCCAGCTGCTGTAAGGCCTGCGCATTCGAACGGGCAAATTCCTGCAGGATGTCCAGCGGGGTTTCCGGCACCGCTTCACTTTCCATTTCACGAAACAGTCGTGCGCGGTCGCTGTAGCTGGCGGTCTCTTCCACCAGGTTCATACGAAACAGCTGTTTCATTTCGTTGAAACCGGAGAAGTCAAAGGCATTAGCAAAGCGGATCAGCGTCGATGGCGGTACTCCGGCACGCTCGGCAATGACGGCAACCGTATCGAAGGCCACGCTATTGGTATTATCCAGCACATAGCGGGACACCTGCTGCAGCCTCTTGCTCAGGCTATCGTAGCGATCGCGGATTTGCTGCTGCAGCTCGTTCAGGCTGGTTGCTGTCGTCATTTTACCTCCTGTTACATCGTTTTATGATTCTAAACGCAAAGCCGCGTCTTTTAAATGTTGATGATTCAATTGCTGTTAAAAATGAAACAAAAGCTTCAATCCTCTCTTCGCGTGAAATACACGGATAGCCAGATTATTCTGGCAATGCTGCTCGTTAACATAAAAATCCATCCTTGATCACATTAATCAATATTTGTTTTATTTCAACTTAAAATGGAATATTTGTTTCATATATAGTACACAGAGAACAGTGTTCAGGTAACAGTCACGTATCAACAGCGAGAGGTTAAGGATGGAGACGGTAGCGAATTTTATTCACGGCGAATGTGTCACCGGTTCAGGCCAGCGTGTGCAGGCAATCTTCAACCCAGCCACCGGCGAACAAATCCGCCAGGTGGTGATGAGTACGGTACAGGAAACCGAGCAGGCCGTTGCGGCGGCGCATGAAGCCTTTCCTGCATGGGCGCGCTATTCTCCGCTAAAGCGTGCGCGAGTGATGTTCCGCTTTAAGGCTTTGCTGGAAGAGAACATGACGCGACTTGCCCGCTTAATCAGCGAAGAGCATGGCAAAGTGTTCTCTGATGCCGTCGGCGAAATCACCCGAGGTCTGGAAGTGGTGGAGTTTGCCTGTGGCATTCCTCACCTGCAAAAAGGTGAGCACTCAGCCAACGTGGGAACGGGCGTCGATAGCCACTCGCTGATGCAACCGCTCGGTGTGTGCGTAGGGATCACGCCGTTTAACTTCCCGGCGATGGTGCCGATGTGGATGTTCCCCATCGCGCTGGCGACCGGCAACACCTTTGTGCTGAAGCCGTCGGAAAAAGATCCTTCTCTGGTGCTCGAACTGGCAAAACTGCTGCAACAGGCGGGGCTGCCGGACGGTGTGTTCAACGTGGTTCAGGGCGATAAAGCGTCGGTAGACGTGCTGCTGACCGACCCGCGGGTTCAGGCCGTAAGCTTTGTCGGTTCAACCCCCATAGCCGAATACATTTATCAAACTGCATCGGCTCACGGTAAACGCTGTCAGGCGCTCGGTGGGGCAAAAAACCACTGTATTTTAATGCCGGATGCCGACATGGAGATGGCCACCAGCGCCATTATGGGCGCAGCTTATGGCGCGGCAGGGGAACGCTGCATGGCGCTTTCCGTCGTCTTGGCCGTCGGCGATAAAACGGCAGATGAACTCTGTGCCCGACTGGAACAACAGATTGCGGCGCTGCGCGTCGGGCCGGGCCTTGACCAGACGCCGGAAAATGAAATGGGACCGCTGATCTCCTCGGTGCACCGCAGTAAAGTACTCGGCTATATTGATAGCGGTGAATCTCAGGGTGCCCGTTTGCGCGTTGACGGTCGTGGCTTTAGCGTCAAAGGTCATGAGCAGGGCTACTTTGTCGGGCCGACGTTGTTCGACAAGGTCACGCCAGAGATGACCATCTATAAAGAAGAGATTTTTGGACCGGTACTTTCTGTGGTGCGGGTAGCAGATTACGCCAGTGCGGTGGAACTGATTAACCGTCATGAATATGGTAATGGCACGGCTATCTTCACCCGTGACGGCGGCTGCGCGCGTCGTTTCTGCGAAGAGGTTCAGGCCGGGATGGTTGGGGTAAACGTCCCGATCCCGGTGCCGATGGCGTTCCACAGCTTTGGCGGCTGGAAACGCTCTATCTTTGGTGCGCTTAACGTTCACGGCAACGACGGCGTGCGTTTCTACACCCGAATGAAAACCGTTACCGCACGCTGGCCGGAAATGCAGCAGGACACGGGCGCGGCGTTCTCCATGCCGACGCTGGGCTGACAGGAGGAGCTATGCAAACCGAACGTATGACCATGGCCCAGGCGCTGGTCAAATTCCTCAATCAACAATATGTCTGCGTTGATGGGCATGAAACGCCCTTCGTGGAGGGCGTGGCGACCATCTTTGGTCACGGTAATGTGCTCGGAATCGGCCAGGCGCTGGAGCAGGATGCCGGGCATCTGAAGGTGATGCAGGGATGTAATGAGCAGGGAATTGCGCATATGGCGACAGGGTTCGCCAAACAGCATCGCCGACAGCGCATTTGGGCCGTGACATCGTCGGT
>NZ_SZWV01000057.1:16231-17864 GCF_005280945.1 Citrobacter sp. wls718 | reverse complement strand
GGCGGCGGCAACCGCCACGGCGAACCGCATTCCGCTGCTGCTGTTGCCGGGGGATGTTTATGCCAGCCGCCAGCCGGACCCGGTATTGCAGCAGATTGAGCAGTATCATGATCTTAGCATCAGCACCAACGACTGCTTCCGTCCGGTCTCTCGTTACTGGGATCGTATTAACCGTCCAGAGCAGTTAATGAGCGCAATGTTAAGTGCGATGCGAACACTTACTGACCCCGCAGATACTGGCGCGGTGACGATTTGCCTGCCGCAGGATGTGCAAGGTGAGGTCTGGGAGTATCCGCTTAGCTTCTTCGTGCGCCGTGTTCACTACATTGAACGCCGACCGCCTGACCCTCAGCGTCTGGAGAGGGCCCGGGCGCTGATTGCGCGTAAACAGCGCCCGCTGGTGGTGTGCGGTGGTGGCGTGCGTTACGCCGGCGCACATGAGGCGTTTCGTACGTTTGTCGAGACGCTGCATCTGCCGTTTGCTGAAACCCAGGCCGGAAAGGGCGCGCTGGTAAGTGACCACCCACTTAACCTGGGCGGTATCGGCGTGACGGGAGGTATGGCGGCGAATCAACTGGCAACCCAGGCAGATCTGGTTATTGGCATTGGCACACGTCTCACCGACTTTACCACCGGTTCGAAAGCCTTGTTCTCGCACCCGGACGTGGAATTTCTGCTGCTGAACGTGGCGGAATTTGACGCTTTAAAGCTGGATGCTACCGCGCTGATTGCCGATGCCCAAACCGGGTTGACCGCGTTAACGCAGGCCATGACGGCGTATCGTAGCCGTTGGGGAGATGAGATTGCTGTCGCGCAATCGGCCTGGCGCGAAGAGTGCCAGCGTTTATGGACGCGCGACTGGCGTCCTGATGATGCGCCCGAAGTGGCAGGGCATCTTGATGCGCAACTGGCGGAATATGGCGACACGCTCAACACCCGCCTGACCCAGACGCGGGTACTGGGGCTTATCAACCAGCATATTGAAGATAACGCCATTGTGGTGGGCGCGGCCGGTTCGTTACCGGGGGATTTACAGCGACTCTGGCAAGTTAAAACGCCGGACAGCTATCACCTGGAATACGGCTATTCCTGTATGGGGTACGAGATTGCCGCCGCCGTCGGGGCCAGGCTGGCAAAACCACAGCAGCCGGTGTACGCCATGGTGGGCGATGGTTCGTACATGATGCTGCACTCTGAGCTGCAAACCGCCGTGCAGGAGGGCATAAAAGTCACCATTCTGCTGTTTGATAATGCCAGCTTTGGCTGCATTAACAATCTGCAGATGGGCCATGGGATGGGCAGTTTTGCTACCGAAAATCGCCATCGCAACCCGCAAACCGGGCGGCTGGACGGGCCGCTGGTGAAGGTCGATTTTGCCCAAAATGCCGAAAGCTACGGCTGTCGGGCGTGGAAGGTTCATGATGAGCAAAGCCTGCTGGCGGCGCTGGCGGCGGCACGTGCGCATCCCGGCCCGACGCTGCTGGACATCAAAGTACTGCCGAAAACTATGACCCATGATTACGCCTCATGGTGGCGAACCGGCGATGCGCAGATGGCTGAATCACCTGCGGTACGCCAGGCCGCAGAACAGACGCTAACGCAGCTGAAAAACGCCCGTCAGTACTGAGGTAGA
>NZ_SZWV01000057.1:5997-16200 GCF_005280945.1 Citrobacter sp. wls718 | reverse complement strand
TCATGCCGGATGGCGCTGCGCTTACCCGGCCTACGGACTATGGTTAACGGCCGGATAAGGCATTAGCACCGCCATCCGGCAATCCTCCATAACGAAATTTTCATTTCATTTCTCCTGGTTTTTCACACGTTGCCCTCTTCCCGACCGGAAGAGGGCGAATTTCCCTATCTGGCACCCGTCGATGTTGTGATATTGATAACAGATTTTGTCTCACTTATCTCAAAAGTGTTAACCCGCACCCAAAAACATAATTTTCACTATTTATAAAAATGAAATAAATGTTTTATTTATAGTGTCGTTAGTTCATCGCATTCACCAACACCGGGAGCCGTTATGTTTAACATTGCTTTACTGGGCGCTGGCCGAATTGGCCAGGTACATGCAGCTAACATTGCCAGTCACAGTGCCACCACACTCTGGTCCGTTGTCGACCCGAATCAGGAATTTGCCACCCGTCTTGCCTCGCAATATCAGGCCCGTCTGCAGAGCCTGGATGAGGCGATGACTGATCCGAATGTTCATGCCGTGCTGATCGCCTCCGCCACGGATACCCACGCGGATCTGATTGAACTGGCTGCCCGTCACGGCAAGGCCATCTTCTGCGAGAAACCGGTACATCTGGACCTGGCCCGCGTTCGCGATTGCCTGAAAGTGGTCAAAGAGTACGACGTACCGCTGTTTATCGGTTTTAACCGCCGCTTCGATCCGCAGTTTCGCCGCGTGAAAACGGATGTGCTGGCCGGGCGTATCGGTAAGCCGGAATCCCTGCTGATCATTTCCCGCGACCCGTCACCGCCGCCGGCTGAATATGTCCGTGTGTCCGGCGGGATGTTCCGCGATATGACTATCCATGATTTTGATATGGCGCGTTTTATCATGGGAGAAGAGCCGGTCTCGGTATACGCCCAGGGCAGCAACCTGGTCGACCCGGCGATTGGTGAAGCCGGGGACATCGATACCGCATTTATCGTCCTGAAATATGCCTCTGGCGCGATGGCGACCATCGTCAACAGCCGCCGCTCTGCTTACGGTTATGACCAGCGCCTGGAGCTGCACGGCTCTGAAGGGCTGCTGTGCGCGGGCAACATTCTGGAAAATCAGGTGCAGCACTATGGCAAGACCGGCTGCACCAGTGCCCTGCCGGAACATTTCTTCCTGCAACGCTACAAAGCAGCTTATGCCGCGGAATGGGAACATTTTGTGGCCGTGCTGCGTGGCGAAGCGGTCCCGGATTGCAGCGGTGATGACGGTGAGCGTGCGCTGTACCTCGCGGATAAAGCGCTGGAATCCCTGCACAGCCAGCGTGAAGTTCTCCTCTGATTGTTATACCCAACCCCCCTACACAGAGAGACATAATAATGAAAAAACTGATCTTAGCTGTCCTCATCGCCATGACCTCCGGGACAGCAATGGCTGAAAACGAACAGATCGTGTTCAGTACGCCAAACCTGGCGATGCCGTTTGAAGTCCACATGCAGCGCACGGCGGTAAAAGCCGCAAAAGAGATGGGTGTAAATCTGCAGGTTCTTGACGGGCAGGGTAGCTCGCCGAAGCAGGTCGCTGACCTGGAAAACGCCATCACCCGTGGGGCGCAGGGATTTATCGTCTCCCCCAATGATGTTAACGCCGTCTCCAGCGCGGTAGATGAAATCCAGGATGCAAAACTGCCGGTTGTCACGCTTGACCGCTCCGTTGACAGCCAGAAGAAAGTGCCGCACTTCGGTGCCAACAACTACAAAGGTGGCCAGGTGATTGGCGACTTTGTGAAAACCAAATTCCCTGAAGGGGCGGACATTATTCTGCTCACCGGCCAGCCGGGATCGTCTTCCAACATTGAACGGACCAAGGGTATTCGCGATAGCCTGAAAGCGGGTGGCGAAAAGTACAAGATCGTCGCCGATCAGACGGGTAACTGGATGCGTTCTGAAGGGATGCGCATTGTTGAGAGCGTGCTGCCTTCGTTGCCGAAACGTCCGCAGGTGATACTCTCCGCTAACGACGACATGGCGCTGGGGGCCATTGAAGCGCTGCAAGCCCAGGGGATGAAACCCGGTGAAGTGCTGGTAACGGGCTTCGATGCGGTGCCGGAAGCGCTGGCGCGTGTGCGTGATGGCTGGATGGCGGTGACGGCGGATCAGCGTCCTGGCTTTGCGGTCACCACGGCGATGAGCCAACTGGTCGCCAACGTGCGTGAGAAGAAGCCGATCACCGGCGCGGACTATCCGCCAACGCTTATCACCAAAGAGACCCTGCAGCAGGCTGAGCGTATTAACGAGGCCGGTAACTAATTTATACACGTCATCCTTCAAGCTGCCTCTGTGTTGGCTGCATCTGCTCACCCCAGTCACTTACTTGAGTAAGCTCCTGGGGATTCTCAGACTTGCCGCCTTGATGCAGCTTGAATGATTTTGTGTATATCTGGAGCCGCCGTTACGGGGGCTCACTCTAAAGGAGGAGCAGGCTGATGTCGCAACCCTTATTGAATGTGACCGACCTGGCAAAAAGTTTTTCCGGTGTCTGGGCGCTGAGCAGCGCGCAATTGACCGTTGGGGCAGGTGAGATTCACGCGCTGCTGGGTGAAAACGGCGCAGGAAAATCGACCTTGCTGAAGGCGCTGGCGGGCGCGCAGCCGCAAACTCGCGGTGATATCTGGTTCAACGGTGAAACGTTGCCGGTGGATGATTCCCCCGTTGAGCGGCAGAACAAGGGCATTATCACTATCTATCAGGAATTTAACCTGCTGCCGAATATGACCGTCGCCGAGAATATGTTCCTCGGACGTGAACCGCGCAAACGCAATCTGATTGTTGATGAAAAGGCGGTGAATCAGGAAGCGCAGGTGATTCTGGATTATCTGCAGTTGAACGTGGCGCCAACCACCGCAGTGGCCCGCCTGAGCGTGGCACAACAACAAATG
This sequence comes from Citrobacter sp. wls718, assembly GCF_005280945.1. Lineage (NCBI taxonomy): Bacteria > Pseudomonadati > Pseudomonadota > Gammaproteobacteria > Enterobacterales > Enterobacteriaceae > Citrobacter > Citrobacter sp. wls718. Next base: position 13,283 of record NZ_SZWV01000057.1, on the reverse strand, counting down.
GTGGAAATTGCCCGTGCGCTGACACTCAATGCGAAGCTGATCATCATGGATGAGCCTTCTGCCGCACTGAGCGACAGCGAAGTGGAAAGCCTGCATCGGGTGGTGCGGGAGCTCAAAAGTCGCGGCGTGAGCATTATTTATGTCACCCACCGTCTACACGAAGTGTTCCAACTCTGCGATCGGTTTACCGTTTTCCAGGATGGCCGCTTTACCGGCAGCGGAGAGGTTGCCCAGACCACGGTAGAACAGCTGATCCGCCTGATGGTTGGGCGTGACGTGGCGTTTAACCGTCGCCCGCCGAGTGAAACCCATCATCAGGACAAACCTGTCCGCCTGGCGATCAAGGGACTAAGCCGCGTGAAACCGCCGCTGGATCCGCACGGTATTGCGCTGCATGACATCAGCTTTCACGTCCATGCCGGAGAAGTGTTAGGCATTGCCGGTCTGGTGGGCGCCGGGCGCACTGAAGTCGCGCGCTGTCTGTTTGGTGCCGACGCCTTTACCTCTGGCACCTTTGAACTGGATGGCGTGCCGTACCTGCCGCGCGATCCGCTGTATGCCCTGGATCAGGGCGTGGCGATGGTCCCTGAAGATCGCAAAAAAGAGGGCGCGGTGCTGGGGCTGTCGATTCGCGACAACCTGTCGCTCTCCAGCCTCTCTTCTCTGTTGCATTGGCGCTGGTTCGTCAACACCCGCAAAGAGGATGCGCTGATTGAGGCTTATCGCCAGGCGCTGCAGATCAAAATGGTCAACAGCGCCCAGGAAGTGCGCAAGCTCTCCGGTGGCAACCAGCAAAAAGTGATTCTGGCGCGCTGCATGGCGCTCAATCCCCGCGTGCTGATCGTCGATGAGCCGACGCGTGGCATTGATGTCGGCACTAAATCAGAGGTGCATCAGGTGCTGTTTGAAATGGCGAAAAAGGGCGTGGCGGTGATTGTTATCTCCTCCGATCTGCCTGAAGTAATGGCGGTTTCCGACCGGATAATCACCCTGAGTGAAGGTCGTGTGACCGGCGAGATCCACGGCGATGACGCCAACGACGAGCGGCTGATGACGATGATGGCCATCAACCACAACGCCCTGAACGCGGCATAACGGAGTTTCTCATGACGCAGATGATTTCTAAAACGCAGGTTCCGGGTAAACGTGCCGGACGCCTCGATCCCATCGCCTTTTTTGAGCGCTTCGGCGTGCTGATTTTTATGATCCTGCTGCTGATTTTCTTCCAGTTGCAGAACAGCAATTTTCTCTCTGAACGTAATATTTTCAACATTCTGACCGAAGTGTCGATCTACGGGATCATGGCCGTGGGGATGACCTTTGTCATTCTGACCGCCGGGATCGACCTGTCGGTGGGGTCCATTCTCGCGGTCTGCGCCATGACCGCCGCGTATGTGATTAAGGGCGACAACTTTACCACCGTTGACCCGAACGCCTGGGGCGGCCTGAGCTGGCTGGTTGGGCTGGGGATTTGCCTTGCGATGGGCACCGCAATTGGTTTTCTGCACGGACTCGGCGTGACTCGCCTGCGCCTGCCGCCGTTTATCGTCACCCTCGGTGGGATGACCATCTGGCGCGGCCTGACGCTGGTGGTAAACGACGGTGCGCCGATCGCCGGTTTCGATGCGGGTTACCGCTGGTGGGGACGCGGCGAGCTGCTCGGCATTTCCATTCCTATCTGGATCTTCGCGCTGGTGGCTATCGGCGGCTATCTGGCGCTGCATAAAACCCGCTGGGGTCGCTTTGTGTACGCCATTGGCGGCAACCCGGAAGCGGCGCGTCTGGCGGGGGTCAACGTCAAACGGGTACTGGTGAGCGTCTATGTGCTGATTGGCTGTCTTGCCGGGCTGGCGGGCTTCATTCTCAGCGCGCGTCTGGGCAGCGCGGAGGCGGTGGCCGGGATCTCGTTTGAGCTGCGCGTTATCGCCTCGGTGGTGATCGGCGGAACGTCGTTAATGGGCGGATACGGACGGATCGGCGGCACCATTATCGGCTCAATCATCATGGGTATTCTGATTAACGGCTTGGTCCTGATGAACGTCTCGGCTTACTACCAGCAAATTATTACCGGGTTAATTATCGTTCTGGCGGTGGCGTTCGACACCTATGCCAAGAGCCGTCGCGGCGCATTGTGAGGGATAAATAATGAAAGAGGTACGCATTGGATTGATTGGCACCGGGTATATCGGCAGGGCGCACGCCATCGCCTATGCCCAGGCGCCGACGGTGTTCAACCTGCGCGGCAAGCTGGTGCGCGAAATGGTCGCCGAAGTTACGCCGGAGCTGGCGGCGCAGCGGGCGCAGGCGTTTGGCTTTAACCGTTCAACCGGGGACTGGCGCGCGCTGGTGGCAGACCCGGCCATTGATGTAGTGGATATTTGTTCACCCAATCATTTGCACAAAGAGATGGCGCTGGAGGCGATTCGCCACGGCAAGCACGTCTACTCGGAAAAGCCGCTGGCGCTCAATGCGCGTGACGCTCACGAGATGGTTGAAGCGGCGAAGCGGGCCGGGGTGAAAACGCTGGTGGGGTTTAATTACATGAAAAACCCGACGGCGAAGCTGGCGAAAGAGATCGTCGAGCGCGGTGAGATTGGCGAGGTGATCCACTTCTACGGCACCCACAACGAAGACTATATGGCCGACCCACTTTCGCCCATTCACTGGCACTGCTTTAAAGAGACCGCAGGGCTGGGAGCGCTCGGCGATCTGGCTGCGCATATCGTCAACATGGCCCAGTATCTGGTCGGTGATATTCAGCAGGTCTGCGGTGATTTGAAAATTGTGGTGCCGGAACGCCCGGCGCAGGCCGGTTCATCGCAAAAGGTGGCGGTGGAAAACGAAGATCAGGCGCACGCGATGGTGCGTTTTGCGGGCGGTGCACAGGGCGTGATTGAAACTTCTCGCGTCGCCTGCGGGCGCAAAATGGGGCTTTCGTATGTGATAACTGGGACCAAAGGGACCATCAGTTTTACCCAGGAGCGTATGGCGGAACTGAAGCTCTATCTGCATGACGATCCGGTGAATCGCCAGGGATTTCGTACGCTGCTGGTGGGGCCTGCGCATCCGGACTATGCCGCATTTTGCCTGGGGGCGGGGCACGGTATCGGCTTTAACGACCAGAAAACGGTGGAAGTGCGTGATCTGGTCGACGGCATCGCCGCCGATGTGCCGATGTGGCCGGACTTCGAAGAGGGCTGGAAGGTGTCGCGCGTGCTGGACGCCATTGCGCTCTCACACCGGGAAGGCCGCTGGCTGAACGTGAACGATATTGTCTGAAGAGGTATCAACGTGGAAAAGCAGTTTGATGTGATATGCATGGGCCGCGTGGCGGTTGACCTCTACAGTCAGCAGATTGGTGCGCGTCTGGAGGATGTTTCCAGTTTTGCTAAATACCTTGGCGGCTCGTCAGGTAATGTGGCTTACGGCACGGCGCGCCAGGGGCTGCGCTCGTCAATGCTGGCGCGCGTGGGTGACGAGCATATGGGCCGTTTTCTGCGCGAAGAATTACACCAGGTAGGATGCGATACCAGCCACCTGATAACGGATAAAGAACGCCTGACGGCGCTGGTACTACTCGGCATTAAAGACCGGGACACCTTTCCTCTCATTTTTTACCGTGACAACTGCGCGGATATGGCGATTGTCGCCAGCGATGTGGATGAACAGTACATCGCGTCTGCCCGCTGTCTGGCCATCACCGGGACCCATCTTTCTCACCCGCAAACCCGCGACGCGGTGCTGACCGCGCTCGAATATGCCCGCCGTCACGGCGTGCGTACGGCACTGGATATCGACTATCGCCCGGTGCTATGGGGGCTGACCTCATTAGGCGACGGCGAAACCCGTTTTATTGCCGCCGAGCAGGTAACGCGTCAGTTGCAGGACGTACTGCATCTTTTTGATGTGATTGTCGGTACCGAGGAGGAGTTTCATATTGCCGGTGGCAGCACCGATACGCTGCAGGCGCTGGCACAGGTGCGGGCAGTGAGTAAGGCGACGCTGGTCTGCAAACGTGGGGCGCTCGGCTGTTCGGTATACACCGACGCCATTCCACCGCAACTGGATGACGGTCTGACGGTGACCGGCGTGCGCGTGGAGGTGCTCAATGTGCTGGGCGCGGGCGATGCGTTTATGTCCGGCCTGCTTCGTGGCTACCTTAACGATGAAGGCTGGGAGCAGGCCTGTCGCTATGCTAACGCCTGCGGCGCGCTGGTGGTATCGCGCCACGGTTGCGCCCCGGCCATGCCGAGCAAACTGGAGCTGGATGATTATTTATCTCGGGCTGACACGGTGCCACGCCCGGATATCGACCCGCGTCTTAACCATCTGCACCGCGTCACCACGCGTCGTCGGGAATGGCCGGAACTGTGCGTGATGGCCTTCGATCACCGCAGCCAGCTTGAAGAGATGGCCTTGCAGTGTGGCGCTTCGCTAAAACGCATCCCGGCACTAAAACAGCTGATCTTACAGGCCAGCCGGGAAGCGGCGAGTTGCGCCGGGCTGGATGGCAAAGCCGGGCTGTTGTGCGACGGCACGTTTGGTCAGGATGCGCTGAATGCCATCACCGGTGAAGGGTGGTGGATAGGCCGCCCCATCGAACTGCCGGGCTCGCGTCCGCTGGAGATGGAGCACGGCAATATCGGCACGCAGCTGATCAGCTGGCCGCAGGAACACGTGGTGAAATGCCTGGTCTTTTTCCATCCGGAAGATGCTCACGCCCTGCGTCTGGAGCAGGAGCAAAAAGTCGCGGAGGTGTACCACGCGTGCTGCCAGTCCGGGCATGAACTGCTGCTGGAAGTGATCCTGCCCGCCAGCATGCCACGCAGCGATGAGCTCTATCTGCGCGCCATTTCCCGCTTTTATAACCTGGGGATTTACCCCGACTGGTGGAAGCTACCGCCGCTCTCTTCTGCGGGCTGGACGGCGCTGAGCGAGATCATTGCACGTCGCGATCCGCACTGCCGTGGGGTAGTTATTTTAGGGCTTGATGCGCCGGCCGATCAGCTCCGTGCTGATTTCAAAGCCGCTGCGGGTCAGGCGCTGGTGAAAGGGTTTGCCGTGGGACGGACATTATTTGGCGATGCCTCCCGCGCTTGGCTGAAACACGATATCGACGATGCGCAGCTGGTGGCGCGTATTCGGGACAACTACCTGCAGCTTATCGCCTGGTGGCGCGAGCGCGGACACGCATAATTCAGGAGAAGAGAATGACGGTACAATTAGGCATTAATCCACTGACATGGACCAACGACGATCTTCCTTCACTTGGCGCAGAGACTTCGCTTGATACCTGTCTGAGCGAAGGCAAAGAGGCCGGGTTTGCCGGGTTCGAGCTGGGTAATAAATTCCCGCGTGAAGCGCGCTTGCTGGGGCCGATCCTGCAACGCCACGACCTGCAGCTGGTTTCCGGCTGGTATTCCGGTCGCCTGCTGGAGCGCAGCGTGGAGGAGGAAATTGCCGCCGTGCAGTCACACCTGACGCTGCTACGTGAGCTGGGTGCGAAGGTGCTGGTGTTCGCTGAAGTGAGCGGCTGTATTCATGGCGAGCAGCAGACGCCGGTTCATCTGCGTCCGCGATTCCCGCAGGAGCGCTGGCAGGAATACGGCGAGAAGCTGACCGAGTTTGCCCGCTATACCCAGCAGCAGGGTGTACAGATTGCCTATCATCACCATATGGGGACAGTGATTGAGTCCGCTGAGGATGTGGATAATCTGATGACGCATACTGGCAATGAGGTGGGATTGCTGCTGGATACCGGCCATCTGACATTTGCCGGTGCAGACCCGCTGGCGGTGGCGCAGCGCTGGGCATCGCGTATTAATCATGTTCACTGCAAAGATGTGCGGGCCGACGTGCTGGCCGACGTGAAAAACCGTAAAACCAGCTTCCTCGACGCGGTACTGAGCGGCGTCTTCACCGTGCCAGGCGACGGTTGCGTGGACTACCCGCCGATAATGGCGCTGCTAAAGGCAAATCAGTATCAGGGTTGGCTGGTGGTGGAGGCAGAGCAGGATCCGGCTATTGCGCATCCGCTGACCTATGCACGTCTGGGCTATAACAATCTTAGCCGTCTGGCGCGGGATGCCGGGCTTATCTGAGGAGGCAACATGTCACGTTTATTATCACCCTGGCAGCCGCCGAATGTGCAAGGGCGTACCCAGTCGGTGACGCCGGAAGGGGCGGGCTGGGGATATGTGGGCTTTGAGGCGTATGAACTGGCGGAGGGGCAGCAGCTGACGCTGCCCGCCGTCAGCGAAGAACGTTGTCTGGTGCTGGTGGCCGGACGCGCGACCATCAGCACGCCGGGGGCAACGTTTACCGATATCGGCGAGCGCATGAGTCCCTTTGAGCGCATCAAGCCGTGGGCGGTTTACGTGACCTCTCAGGAAGCTGTACAGGTCACCGCGCTGACGACGCTTGAGCTGGCGGTGTGCGCTGCGCCGGGGAAGGGCACGTACCCGACACGACTGATCGCCCCGCAGGATATCGACGGTGAAGCGCGCGGCAAGGGAAATAACCAGCGCTATGTGCATAACATTCTGCCGCAAGACAAACCTGCCGACAGCCTGCTTGTGGTCGAGGTCTGGACCAATGAGGGATGCACCAGTTCGTACCCGAGCCATAAGCACGATACCGACAATCCCCCACAGGAAACCTATCTTGAGGAGACGTACTACCATCGCCTCAACCCGGAGCAGGGGTTCTGCATGCAGCGGGTGTATACCGACGACCGGACGCTCGATGAGTGTATGGCAGTCTACAACCGCGATGTGGTGATGGTGCCGAAGGGCTATCATCCGGTGGCCACCCTGGCAGGCTATGACAGTTACTACCTGAACGTGATGGCCGGTCCGGTGCGTCAATGGATGTTCACCTGGGAAGATGACCACGCATGGATTAACCGCAATTATCCCGCGGATAAATAGGGGAATGAGTTTGGTGATTATGGTTATCAGCGAACGTTAGTTGCTTTTATTCTCTGGAAAATCTGTTTATTGGGTCATTGCCCTGGATCCCAGGGTAATGACATGATCGGTGCAAAAAGCCCTCAGCATACGCGGAGGGCTTTTTAGTTGCGAATACATCAAAAGCGTTCTACAACCGGGCCCGGCGTCACAGCCATCTCGGCGACGTCAGTCCGGAGGCCTTCGAACAGGCTTTGTCGTGAGGACATAATTTGTCTACGGTTGTGGGGGGTATTCCACATCGAGTCTATTGACGAGGTGATACGGCCACCGGCAGAAGAGAAGCGCGAACCATCCCAGACAGTACCAGAAACACCA
>NZ_SZWV01000057.1:0-5738 GCF_005280945.1 Citrobacter sp. wls718 | reverse complement strand
GTCGGCCGGGCAGTACATCCGGTCGCATGAAGCCGTGCAGCGTATCAGTATCCGTCGTCAGCTCCACGTCTTTATGCAGGTAAGCGGCGACGCACTGGCCGCCGCACTGGCACCGGAATTATTGCATCTCAGAGAACAACCTGACATCGTCAGAGAAAGGGCTCTCGACCGGGCGGCCGCCAGTGTTCGCGAAGCGCTGTCTGTTCATGTAACCCGCGGAGGAAATATTGATTACGCAGAGGAAGATCGCGACATTCTGACAACCATCGGTTTCCGGCCTGACAGAGCATCGAGAGACGACAACCGGGCAAAATATACGCCTGAACAGAGTCAGATTTTCATGCGTCGACAGGCCGCGCAGACCCGCAAAAAATCCGCATAAAACGCCCCGAAAATACCCGTCTTTTTAATAAAAATAGCCATGCATGCCTACGCTGCATGGCTTTGCATGCAAAACCCTGAATTTCCCACACCCTGTCGCACCAGCACTGGCGCGGCCTGAATCCCTTCATGCACCTGCATTAAAAGCGCCCCACGAAGCGGGCAGGCGTGGCGGGGAGAGCATTGCGCGCTGGGTAATGGTAATAAATTAAATATTAATTAAGGCTGGTTAAATGATCAGCTATGGCCTTAGAGTGTTTTGATACAGAATGAGAGTTCTCTGAATTGAAATTGACTGACTTATCATGGACAGTGTAAAAAAGCTCAAATCGATCAACTGGAAAGAGTTAATAACGAACAGTCACAGTTGGATTGAATCAAGATTGGTTAATCACCCTTGTGATAGTCAAGCTAAGATAGTTTCTAGGATTTTTACCATTCCATTCAGCGGAGTTATACAAGAGCATCATCACTTAGTGGAATCTATGGCTGATGCCATTGAACACTACGTCTTTGATAAAGAAGCTCTTGTTAAAATGAAAGCGGAGGGCGTCACTCCCTTCAGAAAAGCTGCACAGTTTTTTGGGGATACAAATCCAGTCAAGGATGGTAAGTACGGCGAGTTGCTCCTTTATATCCTATCAGAGGCTATACTTAATACACCGATGGTCTCGCATAAAATCACCAATTTAACAAATTTAAACGATCAGGTTAAAGGTGGTGACGGTGTTTTCTTTGGTGTTTATAGAGATAATCTTTCAATATTGATTGGTGAGTCAAAGATTTATAAAAGCTTCAGCGGGGCTCTAGAGAGCGCATTTGACTCTCTTGATCGGTTTACTAAAACTTATACAAGTGGTGCACTTGGTCATGAACTTTTCATGGCTAGGACTAATATATCTAGTAATTTTGATTTCGAAACTATGGAGTTGATCTATAAAGCATTTACTCCTGGTGATGATATTTATTCTGAGTGTGTTAAAACACACCCGGTCCTGCTGATTTTTGAAGATGCAGAAATTAAGGCTATAGAGGAAAAAGCAGTCAACAAGGCAGAGGCCGAAAGACTTTTCGATGCATGGCTGACTAAAAAAAAGGAAGCGATAAAATCCGACATTGATGCAAAGCTAATCAAATACCCTCATGTGAAACCTTGTTTCTTAGACTTTTTCCTAATACCCATGACGGATGTTGGTGAGTTTAAAAAATCGTTATATAGAGCTATCCATGGAATAGATTACAAAGAAAATTAATAAAATGTCTTTTGGAGTTGCTATGAGTAAAAGTACTGCTACTACAGCAATCAATCATCAAGATTTTACAAGCGTATTTAATTTGTTGGTTGAGCACTTGTTTTTGAAAAACAGAGGTGAGGAAGAAAAATATAAAATATCTGATGAAATGATTAGAAGAGCAACTTGGCTTGCATCACTTGGATCATCTGGTGACGAAAATGATAAAAATATAGCCAGTGCTTTCGGTACCTTGCTTTATCTGTATGACACAAGTAATGACCTGTACCTCAAGGCGTGCTATATCCTGCAATCAAGGGCTGGTAATATTGTTTCCACTAAACATTTAGAAGGCCTTTTTGGGCATGGGAATATTATTAAACATTTTAGCTCGTCATTAGATTTTGAACTCACAAGTCAAAAATTTCTTCTTGAAAAAAGATTGTCTGATAACAATTATATTTATTTCACTCATTTTCAAAGAGGTCTGTGGGATAAACTGGAAAGTGGCGAGAACGTTGCAGTATCTGCACCAACATCTGCCGGAAAATCATTTGTAATAAAAAGGTATATATACGATAGTGTTATATCGGCCAATGAAGGTTATTTTGTTTACGTTGTACCTTCAAAAGCTCTGATAAACCAGGTTGGCAATGAAATGTCTAGGGAATTAAAAGGCATAGCTACAGTAATGACAACCTATAAGGCCTTAGACGATGATGCGTTGAAAATAGTATATGTCCTTACACCTGAAAGATGTATGCGGTTGTTGAATGAGAATGACAATAAAGCCCCTAAAATAGTTTTTTTCGATGAAATACAAAATTTAGAAGATAATAGTAGAGGAAATGTTTTCGAAAATATTATCTATAGGATGACAAGTTTATGGCAGTCAACTCAATTTATTATGGCTGGCCCATATATCATAAACTTACATCATTCCCTCAGTAAAATCATTGATATTAATCTGGTTGAGCAGACAACTTCTACAACCCCAGTTTTACAACTAAAGGTCGTACTTACAGTACATAAAAATAAAAAAAACTGTTGAATACAAATTAATAAGTCCCGTCGGGGATGCTGTTTTAGGTGAGTATAATATAGGCAAGGCATTGTATAGTAAGTTATCTGCATCAAAGGGAGCAGCATTAAAGCATATAACTTCTATTTTGGATGCAGATGAGCAAAATATAATATACGCACCAAAGAAAAATTTGGCTGAGGGATGGGCCTTGGCCATTGCTCAAAGTGATAGTGAAGACTCGGAGTTAGAGGAAGGTGAAACTGATTTAATCTATGATGCTAGAATTGATAATTTGTGTTCATTCTTGGAAAGTGAAATACATCCCCTTTATTCCCTCGTTAGAAGTCTTAAAAAGGGGGTCGCATTCCATCATGGGGGGTTGTTGGATGTGGCAAGGCTTGAGGTAGAGGACCTATTCGTTGATGGAGCAATAAGAAATTTAGTGTGTACCTCAACCTTACTACAGGGGGTGAATCTTCCTGCTGATAGAATGATTGTAATATCCCCAAAAATTGGTGACTATGAGTTATCCCATTTTGATTTTTTAAACCTTATTGGTCGAGCAGGTAGGATTAATACATCTTTATATGGTGAAATTTTTTGCATTCAGCTTGTTGATGAAGAGTGGGCTGAAGATAAGATAGAGTCTAATGAAACCAAGGAGATACAGTCTTCGGTTTTAAGAAAGCTTAATGAATATAGTGAGTCAGTTGTAAGTTACATTGATGTCTACACTGAAGATATTATTGATGCACAAGGAGATCTTAAGGCTGTAACTTTAGCATCATATCTACGAAGCCAATTCTTAGTAGATAGAGAACATTATGATAAAATAATAAGTAACTCCAATCTTACTTCTAACCAAATTAGAGTGATGACGAATAGACTGGAGGCTTTAGAAGATGTTTTAAAAGTTCCGAAGGATATTGTATATAAAAATCCATTCATAGATCCTCTTTTGATTGATCAACTTTATTTTTTGGTTGAAAGCGAAGGTGTCAATAAATGGATGATTGATAAATACCCTAGGGTGAGGTCTGGAGTGGCAGATCCTAATGTCGAATTCCAGTTTATGAATTATTACAATCAATATAAAAGTATAGTTACACGTTTGGATGATATTTTTGGGATAGAGAAAGAGATTAATTATAAAGAAGATGGTGTGTCAAGGAAATCAAGTTATTATGTTTCCATCTTTAAATTAGTAAACGACTCACACAAGTGGATGCAAGGTAGAAATTATAGATTTTTTATCGATGACATGGTAACTAAAAAATTAACAAGTAAAGGTATCTCGGTTGATTATAAGAAAATTGACGGAATTACCAACTTTGTAACTACGCACATTAATACTAATTTAACTTTTATTTTGGTTAAATATCTTTCTCTTTGGGCTGACGTGGTTAGCTCATTTATGACGGAGGAAGAGCGTACGCTGAATGCATTTTTCCTCAATCTTTCATCTATGTTGGAAATGGGTAGTTATGATCCTCAGGTATTAGAGGTGATGGCTTATGGGATAAATAGAAGCACCGCAATAGAATTGCTAAAAAAACAAAAAATGAAAAGTGAACAAACTACTTGGCAATATTTGATGCAATATAATTTGGATAGGCTTTCACCATTGCACAGAAAATATTTACAAAGAGCAGGCTTTGGGTCTTCAAAGCCTGCGTAATATTATTGTAATTTACTTTGCTTTTTCGATGAAATCTCCCCACCAGGCAAGTAAATCTTGCCTTTGTGGGAGATAGGTGGAGCGATTGTAAGCTCTTCGGATTTCATTTTTATCTATGTGCGCCAAAGCAGCTTCAATCACGTCAGGATTAAAGTTTGCCTCATTCATAGTAGTACTCGCAATAGCTCTTAATCCATGAGCTACTAACTTTCCACCATACCCAATCCGTTTTAGAGCAGCATTAGCAGTCTGGCTGTTCATTGGCATTTTGGGATCATTTCTACTCGGGAATACATATTCACGATGAGCACTAATAGGCTTCATTACTTCCAAAATATCTAAAGCCTGAGGTGACAAAGGGACAATGTGTTCACGCTTAGCCTTCATTCGTTCGGCGGGAATCGTCCACAGTTTGGTCTCAAGGTCGATCTCTGCCCATCGAGCGCCGGAAGCCTCTGAGGGGCGAACGAGCGTAAGGAGCTGCCATTCAATGAGACAGCGAGTAGGAACAGACAGATTAGACATGACCAAAGAACGCATCAACTTTGGTAATTCTTCAGGCCGCAGTGTCGGCATATTTTGTTTTTTGGGCTTCTCAAAGGCCATTCCAACACCTGATGCTGGATTGGCATCAATCAGGCCGGTGTTGACTGCGTAAATCATGATTTCGTTAATACGCTGTACCAAGCGGCGAACTGTCTCCAGTGCTCCTCGTGCTTTGATTGGCTCAAGAGCTTCAACAATCGTTCTGGCCTTAATCTCCTGAACAGGTATCGCGCCTATTGCTGGGAATACGTCTTTATCTAGAGAGCGCCAAATATCCTTCGCGTAGTCCTCAGTGACGCTTTTGCTTTTCATTTTGAACCAGTTGGCGGCCACTGTTGAGAAAATACTATTCAGCTCCATCTGACGTTGTTCTGATGCTTGCTCTTGCTGCTGTTGTGGATCCATCCCCTGCGCGAGCGTAGCCAAATTTTGGTCGCGTATCTGACGAGCTGCTGCGAGTGTAAGGGCAGGGTATGAGCCGAGACTCAAATTTGTGCGGCTGCTGCTTCCCGGTCGTTGATAACGGAAACGCCAGAGTTTTTTACCGGAGGTTTTGACGAGTAAGAACAGGCCATCACCATCATGCAGGGGGAAGTCTTTTTCGCGGGGTTTCGCTTTGAGGATTTCATTGTTAGTGAGGGGGCGTGTGATGCGCTCCATGCCTGGATTTCGTCCATAATTGGTACACGTTTAATGGACCACAGTATAGCGTGTACCTAAACGTGTACCAATTTTGTCTAGATTTAGCCGGATGTTCTCAGTCTATTGCAGACACAAAAAAGCCCGCAGGGCTTGCGCCGTGCGGGCTCTTAGGACTTCATCGGATGACTCTGGTAATCACCGATGGAGAATTTTGGTGGGCTGGCGGGAGTTGAAC
>NZ_SZWV01000058.1:0-1192 GCF_005280945.1 Citrobacter sp. wls718 | reverse complement strand
AGGAACTTGTTCGCACCTTCCTTAAAACATATGTGGAGAGATGAGATAACCCCAAAGGGAAAAATAACTCCATTACGCCTATTAATCGCTCATAGATGCCGGACTCGCCATTTTTTAATGTGGTGGAGACTCGCGAATCAAATGTATATCCATGGTAATAAATCTCAGAAACGTGCCGCGAAAAAAATAAACTGGGCACTACAATTCAAATACGCATCAGAGATAGGTTTAAGAGCATCCATTGGTAAAAAACCGAATTTTGTACATCTAACAGGTGTTGTTATCTCTGATGCAGTAAGAATAGGCAATAATGCCATTATACATCAAAATGTTACAATAGGCGTCAGGGATGATGATGATCACTCCGTAGCAACTATAGGTAATAACGTAACTATTGGCGCAAATTCTTGCATTATTGGCGGTGTTATTATTGGTGATAATGTTAAAATTGGAGCCATGTCCATGGTATTATCAAATATAGATAATGACTCCACATACATTTGTAAAATCCAGCCTGTAATATTTCAGAATAAATGTATTCAAAACTGAAATAACTGCTCTTACTTCTCTAAGCTGGTTGTTCTGGCCAGCTAATATCTGACGCATCATCTGGCTTAATACGATTAATCAGGACCCTATATTTTTTCCACGCCAGTAAAAGCGCTGTTTCCGCATCGGTTGCAATGCCCAGATCAACAGCATCCTGAAGCGGTCCGATTTTTGATGTGGCAAATGTCAGAAGGCTGTCTTTTTGCTGCGTCAAAAGAGTAATCATCGCCGTTTTTTCTGCTTCAGTATCATGCACCCATTTTTTCCCGTCCCACTTAACAAATTGACCTTCAGGTGCAAAAGTAACAACACCATCAGGCAAGTTCCCCAACTGGCCAATCGTGGTGGCATTCCCTGTATGAATGTCGTAAACCGTTTTTCCTCGATGGTCTTCAACAACCGTCCACTTACCTGACTCAAAATTAAAAACAGCAACAAAGCCATCAGATGCTGAAGGTGGTGCAATATCAGTACTGTAAGCGGGTAGCCCCGTATTTGCCGGGATATACCCATCTCCTTTACCGATAAATTCATTCGTGGAAGATGAAAGATTATAGATAGTAATAACTCGATCTTTATCAGTCATTTTAAAAGCCATTAGGCAAGCCTCACTAAGTAGTTAAATGCTGTATTTTTTACGGTG
>NZ_SZWV01000027.1:0-6184 GCF_005280945.1 Citrobacter sp. wls718 | reverse complement strand
TTTTTTTTGCAGCAACCACAGAATCTGACATACTCCACAGTACTTTAAGCCAGTACACACAGCGTCCCCTCTACGAGGTACGGTCTGTGACTGGTTCAGGGGGCTCGCCGCCCCCCCGAAACCCCGGGCATCCACTGCGAAACTTTCGCACTTTGGGTGCGAATATTTCTCAGCGGAGTGAGAATGGAAAAGCGCACGAGAGAGATCAAAATTCGTCTGACAGACGCAGAGCATCAGCGTCTGATAGACCGGTGTGACCGAACCCATCTGGCTGAATGGCTGCGTCTGCTCGGTCTGGGAGAACATACCGCCAGAAAGCGCCGTCTGCCTGACGTTGCGCCTGAGCTGCTGCGACAGGTCAGCGGGATTGGCAACAACCTCAACCAGATCGCCCGCCGCCTTAACCAGCTCGACGGGCTGAACCCCACTGATCGTGTTTCCCTGCTTGCGGTGTTAAACAGCCTCGACCGCAATCTCAGTGAACTGCTGGAGCAGCACCGTGATTGTTAAAATCCACTCACGGGGCGCTGGTTCAGGCAGTGGCCCAGTTGATTACCTGCTGGGCAAAGATCGCCAGCGTAGTGAAGCCCGCGTGCTGCGGGGAGATGCCGAACGCACCCGCGAACTGATTGACGGCTGTGACTTTGCCCGCGCCTACACCTCTGGCGTGTTGTCCTTTCAGGAGGCCGATATTACAGAGCCTGAAAAAGAACGGCTGATGGACGAATGGGAACAGACACTGATGACCGGTCTCGACAAAGACCAGTACGCCTGTCTGTGGGTTGAGCATCAGGATAAAGGCCGCCTCGAGCTGAACTTCGTGATCCCGAACATCGAATTGCAGAGCGGGAAACGGCTGCAACCCTACTTTGACCGCGCCGACCGTCCCAGGGTAAACGCCTGGCAGACGCTGACCAATGACCGGCTTGGACTGCGCGACCCGAATGACCCCGCCTATCGCCGCCCGCTGACGCATGCCAGCGATCTGCCGCGAGACAAACAGCAGGCAGCGGAAAAGCTGACAGCCGGCCTGATGAACCTGATGGCACAGGGCGCGATACGCAGCCGGCAGGACGTGGTGAATCAGCTCGAAAGCATTGGTCTCACCGTGGCGCGGGAAACCAAAAGCAGCATCAGTATTGCCGACCCGTCCGGCGGCAGAAACATCCGGCTGAAAGGAATGATTTATGAGCGAGATTTTAAATTTGGCGAAGGGCTTCGAGGAGAAATCGAAGCAGCAAGCGCAGGATACCGAGCAGAGCGTGAAGCGCGAGTTCTTGAGGCTGGAAACGTCTATCAGCGCGGAACTGCAATCAAGCTCGCAGAGCATCAGCAACGCTATCCGCGAACAGAACGGCAGGCTGACGGGCATGATCAGAGCCACGGTGACTACCGCGCTGATCTGGATAGTGGTCTGCGCCGCGCTGCTGATTGGCATCCTGAGCGGGATAATCTGGCTTCAGGGGCAGATCATCAGCTCACGCCTGAACGACATCGACGGCTACAGCCAGCAGCTGGCGAGCCTGAAAGCGAAAAGCGGCGCGGG
This sequence comes from Citrobacter sp. wls718, assembly GCF_005280945.1. Taxonomy (NCBI): domain Bacteria; kingdom Pseudomonadati; phylum Pseudomonadota; class Gammaproteobacteria; order Enterobacterales; family Enterobacteriaceae; genus Citrobacter; species Citrobacter sp. wls718. The sequence continues at coordinate 4,638 of NZ_SZWV01000027.1, read as the reverse complement.
AGTGACGATCTACAGCGACGACAGCCAGAAGAACGGCTATCTGGTGGTGCTGCCGGTGAAGGCACACGGCGTGGAGAGCTACACCTCAACGGCGGGAAATACGGTCGTGAAGTACACCTCGAAGTAACCCCTACAGAACGCACAGAAACGCCCCTGAACGATTTTGACCCACAGGACACAGAAAACCATGACCGAAATGGAAAAACAGCTTCTGAGCGCCTTAGAGAGCTTACAGGCCAGCTACGAGCAACAGCATCAGGCGTGGCAGGAAAGCTACAGCAGTTTGCAGCACATGTTCGAAACTACCTCACAGGCACTGAACCGCAGCGACAGGGCGTGTCAGCACTTGAGCAATCAGGTGAACAGCTTGCGCGGTCAGGTCGAGAGCTTGAGCAGCAATCTCAGCCGGTTAATGCGCTCGTAAAACAGCACGAATATCAGCTGAAACTGGAAAAGCAGCGCACCCGCTATCACGGCCCGACGCTTTAGCCTTGACGCATTGTTCTTTTGGGATGGTTTTTCGAGGTAGTCTGATAAATAAAGAGTAAGAGGCAGATGCAGCTTGCGTCCCGGTGGCGATGTAGCCACCACCGACAGGAGAATGGCAATGGAAAAATTGACCTTCGAACTGCTCGGGGCAGAAGGAATCGTATTCGACATTGGCGAATACGTCCTCCTATACCTCGATAGCAAAATAGCCGTATTAGGCGTGCGTTCGTAACGTACTTTTCAGTGCCGGGTTAATCCCGGCCTGTGGCGCTTTAGCAACGCCCATGTTGGACGTCTTACGTAGACATAATATCACCATGGTGTACAATGTACTCTTGCGATGTAACGGGAATGACACAGTGAGCCATGCGATAGAGTTTATCGAAACGCCTATATTTACCCGTCAGATAAAGCAAATCGCCACGGACGATGAGCTCAAGGAGCTCCAGAAGACGCTGATTGAGTCACCGGATAAAGGGGATCTCATAAGGCAAACCGGCGGGCTGCGAAAAATAAGAATGGCGACCGGCACACAGGGGAAAAGCAGCAGTGTACGGGTGATTTACTTTCTCGCTACCGAGGAAATTATCTATCTGGTGATGGCCTACCCGAAAAGCACCAAAGACAGCCTGACGGACGCCGAAAAAGCCGACCTTAAAAAGCTGACGAAACTACTGAAAGACGAGGTGTAGCATGAGTTTTTTTGACGAACTGAAAGCGTCACTCGAAGAAGCCGTCGAGATCAAAAATGGCGTGAAATCTCCTGCTCGTGTCACACGCTATGAACTGGCTGACGTGAAGGCCCTCCGCGCCCAGCTGAACGTGACGCAGGATGAAATGGCAAAGGTGCTTGGCACCAGCCTCGATACCATCAAAAGCTGGGAAACGGGCAGACGTAATCCGACCGGACTGGCGGCGAAGGTGCTGGCGACCATACAGGCCAACCCTAAATTCTTTCAGGAACTTGCTTCACATTAAGGCTTTATGACGGAAGGATTCGACAGGAACCGCCGTTCGCGTGTAACTTTAACGGCAGAAAAAACAAAGCCCCGATAATCATGGTTTCAACTTGGCGGAAGAGACATGATCAATCAGGGCTAGGCATAAAACCTAAGAAGGATATTAGCACATGCAGAGTGCAAGACAACAGCCCGCCATAAGCGCTGGCGAGATTGGCTAACCTAGCTCTCGACCTGTTCAACGACCGCTTACCTAACAAGCCCTACTTTTCGGACGATCTGCACTTTGGTGTACGCATCGCGGGAAAAGAGCGCGCTATTCTGGCGAAATATATCCAGTTCAACCAGCCTCACGCCATGTTCTGGCTTGGTTTTGACGTTGACCGCATTGGTGCTGCCATCGACTGGAGCGATCGCAATGCGCCTGCGCCTACGCTTACCATCACCAACCCCGAAAATGGACACGCTCACCTGCTTTATGCGTTGAAAACCTCGATTCGCACCGCACCAGACGGGAAAATGAAGCCGTTGAAGTACGCTGCTGCCGTAGAGAACGCGCTACGTAAAAAACTGGACGCTGACGTGGGGTATTCGGGGTTAATTTGCAAGAATCCGAACCACGGGTACTGGAAAATTGCCGTCTGGCAGCCGGAGCTCTATACGCTGGACTGGCTGTCCGATTCGCTCGACCTGAACGCTGCGAACGACAAAGAAATCGTTGCCGATTACGGCTTAGGCCGCAATTGCACCCTATTCGATAAAACCCGAAAGTGGGCATATCGTGCCATTCGTCAGGGATGGCCAGAGTACGACCAGTGGCTGCAAGCCTGTTACGAACGTGCCAGCGCCTATAACTTGCAATTCTCAGTACCTCTGGATGAAAGTGAGGTTAGTGGAATTGCTAAAAGCATTGCTAAGTGGACGAATAAAAATTTCTCAAAAGAGTCCTTTTCTTCATATGTTAAGAGAACTCACGCACCATCGATTCAATCGGCTAGAGGCCGTGTTGGAGGCGTTAAAAGCAAGGGCGGAGGAAGGGCTGTAGATACTTTTAGTGAAAGAACTCTGGAACCATGGTTAAACATGAATATTAGTCGAGCGACATATTACAGAAGGAAGCGTAAAAGTGCCATTTGAAAATAAAGACATCACAGCGAAAAATAAATTAAGACGTCCGCAAGTTGAAGCTTTCGGAAAGATAAGAGAACATTACGAAAATAAAGAAGTGAAAGAAGTTGGGTTAATACTTCCAGTCGGTTGTGGAAAGTCTGGTTTGATATCAATAACACCATATGCGACAGAATCTAGCAGGGTTCTGATAATAGCCCCTGGAAAGAAAATCAGAGATCAGTTAGCTAAGGATATGAAATTCAGCGAGCCTGATAACTTTTATAATAAATGTGATTTTTTTGACGGCGTTGATGAATATCCAGAAGTTTGCATTATTGAGTCTGGTGGTAAAACAAATATTCACGATATACGAGCTAGTGATATTGTTGTCTCTAATATCCAACAAATAGCTGGGGATGATAACAAGTGGCTAGAGCAGTTAGACGCTGATTTCTTTGATCTGATTATTGTTGACGAAGCTCATCACAACAAGGCAAACACTTGGATTAAAGTTAAAGAAAAGTTCCCAAAAGCCAAGATAGTAAACTACAGCGCCACCCCAATGAGAAGTGATGGTCAGTTGATGAGCGGTGAGGTTATATATAGTTTTCCTGTTGTTGAAGCAATCAGGGAGGGTTATATAAAAAGACTTCACGCGAAAATGATTAGCCCATCAAAACTAGTTTATGTGGACAGTGATGGTAATGAAATAACCTTAACAAGCCCAGAAGAAATTAAACGCCTAGGTGAGGAAGAGGCATCTTTTAGACGTGGTGTTTTAATGTCTAATGAAACTCTGAATACGCTAGTAGATCTTTCTATAAAAGAGCTCAACAGGCTTCGGCAGGAATCTGGAGAGCAGCGACTGAAAATAATTGCTTCTGCCCTTAATTATAGACATTGCATCCAGATAAAAGAAGCGTTCCTTGCTAGGAATTTGCGTGCGGATTATGTTCACTCCAATGAAGATGGAGCAGTGAACGATAAAGTATTCTCCAAGTTAGAAAATCACGAATTGGATGTAATCGTTCAATCAAAAATGCTCGGTGAAGGGTTTGACCACAAATTTTTATCGGTAGCTATGGTTGGTAGTGTTTTCTCTAATCTAAGCCCATTTGTTCAGTTTGTTGGTCGAGTCATGCGAGTTGTAAAACAAAACGCCCCTGGGGATTTGGTTAATAGAGGTGTTGTTGTTTTCCATGTTGGAGCAAATATTGCCAACAGGTGGAGTGACTTTAGGAATTTCAGCCAAGCCGACCAAGAGTTTTTTGCTGACTTGTTACCTGAGGTTGAGGATGTAGATTTTGGTTCTGATGGCACTAGTGAAAGAGACCCTGATGAAACTGGAGGACACAATAGGCTTATTCCTGTAGAGGTCACTAGCACTGATGGTGTCATAGCATCAGAACTAGATCCCATCGGAGATGTTCAGGAGCTAAAAAAAGAACTAGCAGCTTTAGGTTTAACGGCCAATGAGGCAATAGAGATTTTACGTAAGTCTAGGTTGAGCAAGCAGGATCAAAGGAGAGCTGGGAGGCAGGCTATTAATGATCTCGTTAACCACCATGCCGGATTGCTCATCAATCAACTTGGGTTTAAGACAAAAGGTAGAAACTTCAATAAGTCTCAGGATAACTATTCTTGGGTTGTAAGAGAGTTACATAATCGTGTTAATGACCATATTGGCTGTAATAGTGGTGACAGAGAAAACCTAAGTTTAGAACAGGTTGAAGAGGCTAAATCAGCCATTCCTAACATAGCCGAAGACATAAGACAGGAATGGTCTAATGGCTAAATTCAAGTCTCTTATTGTTAGTGCTAAGTTTGAGGTGGCTTCGAGGAAAACTACCTGTAAACACGACAAGAAGCATGTGATTACTAAAGGCGAGTTCAGGTTGAGCGTAAAAAACTCAACTCAAGGTGAGTCCTACTATTGCCTTTCTTGTGCAGAGGACATGATGAGTCAAAGTCAGATTAAGCTAGAGGGGCTCAAAAACCAGTTAGATTCACTCGGACGCGCAGTGAGACCATAACAAGCCTATATCAGATAACAGCCCTCTTTGTCAGAGGGCTTTTTTTT
>NZ_SZWV01000067.1:0-14287 GCF_005280945.1 Citrobacter sp. wls718 | reverse complement strand
TCAATAAGTTGGAGTCATTACCCTGTCGACGATACACTTTTATACATGGAAGATGTCGAGAACAACAATCCATTAATATAATGATAATTAAACTAACAGTCCGGTGTCTTCCCCCCAGCACCGGATAAGCTGGCATGAGTGCCAAACCTGGTTTTGGGGAAACGTTTTGGCGAGAGTTTTGGGGTAGGAATTTTACAGGTATAAAAAAACGGGAACCTCTCGGCTCCCGTTCTCATACAACCCAGAATGTGGATTACATGTTTTCGATGATCGCGTCACCAAACTCAGAACATTTCAGCAGCTTAGCGCCATCCATCAGACGTTCGAAGTCATAGGTTACGGTTTTCGCGTTGATCGCACCGCTCATACCTTTAACGATCAGGTCGGCTGCTTCTACCCAACCCATGTGGCGCAGCATCATTTCAGCAGACAGAATGATAGAACCAGGGTTCACTTTATCCTGACCCGCATACTTCGGTGCAGTACCGTGGGTGGCTTCGAACAGTGCACATTCGTCACCGATGTTTGCACCCGGCGCGATACCGATACCGCCAACCTGCGCTGCCAGGGCATCAGAGATGTAGTCACCGTTCAGGTTCATACAGGCGATAACATCATACTCTGCCGGACGCAGCAGGATCTGCTGCAGGAACGCATCGGCGATAACGTCCTTAACAACGATCTCTTTCCCGGTTTTCGGGTTCTTGATTTTCACCCACGGGCCGCCGTCGATCAGTTCACCACCAAACTCTTCACGCGCTAACTGGTAACCCCAGTCTTTGAACGCGCCTTCGGTGAACTTCATGATGTTACCTTTATGTACCAGGGCAACAGAATCACGATCGTTGGCGATGGCGTATTCAATCGCCGCACGCACCAGACGTTTTGTCCCGTCTTCGGAACACGGTTTGATACCGATACCGCAATGTTCCGGGAAGCGAATTTTCTTCACGCCCATCTCTTCGCGCAGGAATTTAATCACTTTCTCTGCATCAGCAGAGTCGGCTTTCCACTCGATACCGGCGTAGATGTCTTCAGAGTTTTCACGGAAGATGACCATGTCGGTCAGTTCAGGATGTTTAACCGGGCTTGGGGTGCCCTGGTAGTAACGAACCGGACGCAGGCACACGTACAGGTCAAGTTCCTGACGCAGTGCAACGTTCAGTGAGCGAATACCGCCGCCAACTGGGGTAGTCAGTGGGCCTTTAATAGCAACACGGTAGTCACGAATCAGATCAAGGGTTTCAGCAGGCAGCCAGACGTCCTGGCCGTAGACCTGAGTGGATTTCTCGCCGGTGTAGATTTCCATCCAGGAGATTTTACGCTCGCCTTTATAGGCTTTCTCGACAGCAGCATCGACAACTTTGATCATCGGTGGGGTTACATCAACGCCGATACCGTCGCCTTCAATGAACGGGATAATCGGATTTTCAGGAACGTTGAGTTTGCCGTTTTGCAGGGTGATCTTCTTACCTTCCGCCGGAACAACTACTTTGCTTTCCATTCACCTCTCCTTCGAGCGCTTCTGGTTCTGCTCGTCTGTCATCACGCTGCATGTGCATTTGCGTCCTGCTACACGGATGCGTTAGAGCAACTTTTTGTTAATGATTTGTAATGAGCGTGTCAATACTACCCTATTGTTCGCCGCCATGAAAGACACTCGTTCTTAGGCTATAATGCGGCAATTGATATAATCTGAAAATACCATGCAAAAAACTTCTTTTAGAAATCACCGGGTTGAGCGATTCAGCTCACGACAAGTCACTAAACAGCGTAAAGAAAACCAGCCAAAACGCGTGGTTTTGTTCAATAAACCCTACGATGTTTTGCCACAATTTACTGACGAAGCGGGTCGCAGCACGTTAAAAGATTTTATTCCCGTACAGGGCGTCTATGCTGCGGGGCGCCTGGACAGGGATAGCGAAGGCCTGTTGGTACTGACCAATGACGGTGCATTACAGGCCCGATTGACGCAGCCGGGTAAGCGCACCGGAAAAATTTATTACGTACAGGTCGAAGGAGAGCCGACGCCAGAGGCGCTGGATGCCCTGCGCAATGGCGTGACGCTCAATGATGGCCCAACGTTGCCGGCAGGCGTTGAGGTTGTTGCCGAACCTGACTGGCTGTGGCCGCGAAATCCACCGATTCGCGAGCGCAAAAGCATTCCCACCCGTTGGTTGAAAATCACGTTGTATGAGGGGCGTAACCGTCAGGTGAGACGCATGACGGCGCATGTGGGTTTCCCCACGCTGCGGTTAATTCGCTATGCCATGGGTGATTACACGCTGGATAATCTCGCCAACGGCGAATGGCGTGAGCTGCAGCCGTAGCATCCATTTTTAACGCAACTATTAACAGGGAAGAACACGGCATATGGATAAACGGATCGTTGCAGCGCTCATGTTGTGCGGAGTTTCACCATTTTGTTATGCAAAACAGGACTGTGAAACGCTCGCCGGGATCGCGGCGGGAGAGGCAAATTATCTTTACGCCACTGCCAACGTCAGCGCTGACTCTCGTCTGCATTTCTACTCTGCACCGGCCAGCGGATGCCAGCTCCCGGCGTTTTTGGTCAATAGCGACACTGTAGAGGTACTCAGAAGTTCGCAGCGTTATGAAAGCACAGGCATGCTGTCCAAAGACGAACCTTTTCGTTACGTCCGCTACCGGGGCGCAAACGGCACTTTCGCTACCGGTTGGGTTACCGCCGACGGACTCACGCCGTTAGCTAACCCGCTTCCTGTTAGCCCTGCCTGCCAGACATGGGCCAATAAAGCGATGTCACAACGCGAAAAAATGCCCCCCGCCACCAGCAACCATTATCAGGTCATCGGCAGCTCGCGCGCTGGATTCTATTCAATGCCAAATGCACAGTGTCACAACAGTTCCGTGTTCCTGGTTCCCGGCAACGTGGTTTCTGCTCAGGAAGAGTCCAAAGACGATTTTATTGAGGTGGTCTATTACACCGCCGATCGTCATAGCGTGCGCGGCTGGTTGAAAAAATCACAGCTGCAACCTTTAAACAGCGGTGACCGCTATCGCGACGACATCAATCCACTCTCTACAGATACAGCCACGCGGGTCGCCACTCTCAGTTTGCGTTATGACTATCAATGTGTTTTTTATGAGAGCTGGAATGCGAAAAACGCGATTGAAATCATCGTGCGCGAAGACCACCAAACCGAATTTTGCCGGGGTGCCGCCGATCCACAAACCTCCCCTCCGGTGGCCTATATCAGTATCGATAAAACCACGGGCGAGATCAGCTGGCCAGATGTGTCTGAAGGCTTTAAAGAAGAATAAGAGGTGAACCATGTTCAAACCGCACGTCACCGTCGCCTGCATTGTGCATGCTGAGGATAAGTTTTTAGTCGTTGAGGAAACCATCAACGGCAAAGCGTTATGGAACCAGCCTGCCGGGCATCTGGAAGCGGACGAAACTCTGGTACAAGCCGCTGCACGCGAACTGTGGGAAGAAACCGGCATCACCGCGCAGCCGCAGCATTTTATTCGCATGCATCAATGGATAGCCCCGGACAGAACCCCGTTCTTGCGTTTTCTGTTTTCTATTGAGCTTGCCAATATGTGCGCTACTGATCCGCATGACAACGATATAGATTGCTGTCGTTGGGTCAGCGCTGAAGCGATTTTATCTGCACCGAACCTGCGTTCGCCGCTGGTTGCTGAGAGCATTCGCTGTTATCAGAGCGGGCAACGGTATCCGCTGGCAATGATCGGAGAATTTAACTGGCCGTTTACAGAGGGTGTCAAGTAAAGGGCTGCGTGATAGAATATGCCGCCTTTAAGTTCAATGTCGTGAGTATTCCTATGTCTGAAAGCCCAAAAAAAGTGATCGTCGGCATGTCCGGCGGTGTCGATTCCTCCGTTTCTGCCTGGCTGTTGCAACAACAGGGTTATCAGGTTGAAGGCCTGTTCATGAAGAACTGGGAAGAGGACGACGGTGAGGAATACTGTACCGCTGCTGCCGATCTTGCAGATGCGCAGGCAGTCTGCGACAAACTCGGCATTGAACTGCATACCGTTAACTTTGCCGCAGAATACTGGGACAACGTCTTTGAGTTGTTCCTTGAAGAGTACAAAGCGGGTCGTACGCCAAACCCGGATATTCTGTGCAACAAAGAAATTAAGTTTAAAGCCTTCCTCGAATTTGCCGCTGAAGATTTAGGTGCCGATTTCATCGCCACCGGTCACTACGTGCGCCGCGCGGACGTCGACGGCAAAAGCCGCCTGCTGCGTGGACTCGACGGCAATAAAGACCAAAGCTATTTCCTCTATACGCTCGGTCACGAGCAGATCGCCCAAAGCTTGTTCCCGGTCGGTGAACTGGAAAAACCGCAGGTGCGCAAAATCGCCGAAGATCTGGGCCTGATTACCGCGAAGAAAAAAGACTCCACCGGCATCTGCTTTATTGGTGAACGTAAATTCCGCGAGTTCCTTGGCCGTTACCTTCCGGCTCAGCCAGGAAAAATCATCACCGTGGATGGCGAAGAAATCGGCCAGCACCAGGGGCTGATGTATCACACTCTGGGCCAACGTAAAGGTCTGGGTATCGGCGGAACCAAAGAAGGGACCGAGGATCCATGGTATGTGGTCGATAAGGACGTTGAGAACAACATTCTGGTTGTCGCTCAGGGTCACGATCACCCGCGTCTGATGTCCGTTGGCCTGATCGCGCAACAGCTGCACTGGGTCGATCGCGAACCCTTCTCCGGCACAATGCGCTGTACGGTGAAAACCCGCTATCGTCAGACCGATATTCCGTGCACCGTTAAGTCGCTGGATGACGAACGTATTGAAGTGATTTTTGACGAGCCGGTTGCGGCGGTGACGCCAGGTCAGTCGGCCGTCTTTTACCGCGGCGAAGTGTGCCTCGGTGGCGGAATTATCGAGCAGCGCCTGCCTCTGCCGGTATAATTTATCTACATATCTAATACAAGGAAGCAGTGAACGTGGCAAAGAATTATTATGACATCACCCTCGCTCTGGCAGGCATTTGCCAGTCGGCTCGCCTGGTGCAACAACTGGCACACCAGGGGCACTGTGATGCCGATGCACTACACGTTTCACTCAACAGTGTTATTGATATGAATCCCAATTCTACTCTGGGCGTGTTTGGTGGCAGTGAAGCCAATCTGCGTCTGGGCCTTGAAACGCTGCTCGGTGTACTGAACGCCAGCAGTCGTCAGGGACTGAACGCGGAACTCACCCGCTATACCCTGAGCCTGATGGTGCTGGAGCGAAAGCTGTCGGCCGCCAAGGGCGCAATGGACACGCTGGGGGACCGTATTAATGGCCTGCAGCGCCAGCTAGACCATTTCGATTTGCAGTCAGAAACGTTAATGAGCGCAATGGCGGGCATTTATGTTGACGTCATCAGCCCGCTCGGCCCACGTATTCAGGTCACGGGATCCCCAGCTATCCTCCAGAGCCCGCAGGTTCAGGCCAAAGTCCGTGCGTCGCTTCTGGCTGGCATTCGTGCTGCCGTACTCTGGCACCAGGTCGGTGGCGGTCGTCTGCAACTCATGTTTTCTCGTAATCGCCTGAACACTCAGGCAAAACAAATTCTTGCTCATTTAACCCCGGAGTTGTGATCTATGGAATTATCCTCACTGACCGCCGTTTCCCCTGTCGATGGACGCTACGGCGATAAAGTCAGCGCGCTGCGCGGGATTTTCAGCGAATACGGTTTGCTGAAATTCCGTGTACAGGTTGAAGTACGCTGGCTGCAAAAACTGGCCGCGCACGCAGCGATCAAGGAAGTTCCTGCTTTTGCTGCCGACGCAATCGGTTTCCTTGATACGATCGTCGCTAACTTCAATGAAGAAGATGCCGCGCGCATCAAAACCATTGAACGCACGACCAACCACGATGTGAAGGCCGTTGAGTATTTCCTGAAAGAAAAAGTCGCTGATATCCCGGAACTGCACGCTGTTTCCGAGTTTATCCACTTCGCCTGTACCTCAGAAGATATCAACAACCTGTCTCATGCGCTGATGCTGAAAACCGCCCGCGATGAAGTGATCCTGCCATACTGGCGCAAGCTTATCGATGCGGTAAAAGACCTGTCCGTGCAGTATCGTGACATTCCCCTGCTCTCCCGTACGCACGGCCAGCCGGCAACACCCTCTACGTTGGGCAAAGAAATGGCTAACGTGGCATACCGTATGGAGCGCCAGTATCGCCAGCTAAACCAGGTAGAAATTCTCGGTAAAATCAACGGTGCCGTCGGTAACTATAACGCCCACATCGCCGCTTACCCTGAAGTTGACTGGCATCAGTTCAGTGAAGAATTCGTCACTTCGCTGGGTATTCAGTGGAACCCGTACACCACGCAGATTGAGCCGCACGACTACATTGCTGAGCTGTTCGATTGCGTCGCGCGTTTTAACACCATCCTGATCGATTTTGACCGCGACGTCTGGGGCTATGTGGCGCTGAACCACTTCAAACAGAAAACCATTGCCGGTGAAATTGGTTCTTCCACCATGCCGCACAAGGTTAACCCTATCGACTTCGAAAACTCCGAAGGCAACCTGGGCCTGTCTAATGCGGTACTGCAGCACCTGGCAAGCAAACTGCCGGTTTCCCGCTGGCAGCGTGACCTGACGGATTCTACCGTTCTGCGTAACCTGGGCGTGGGAATTGGCTACGCGTTGATCGCGTATCAGTCCACACTGAAGGGTGTGAGCAAACTGGAAGTAAACCGCGATCATCTGCTGGATGAACTGGACCATAACTGGGAAGTGCTGGCCGAGCCGATTCAGACCGTTATGCGTCGTTACGGCATTGAAAAACCGTACGAGAAGCTGAAAGAGCTGACCCGCGGCAAGCGCGTTGACGCCGAAGGCATGAAGCAGTTTATCGACGGACTGGCCCTGCCAGAAGACGAGAAAACGCGCCTGAAAGCGATGACGCCAGCCAACTATATTGGTCGCGCCATCACCATGGTTGATGAGTTGAAGTAATCAATCCTGCGCCAGATGGCGCTCACGCTTATCTGGCCTACATTTATCCCGCGTAGGCCAGATGTGGCGTTCATGCCACCTTCCGACATTCCCCTCGGTTTATTAAATGTTTATCCCCACAGCCACATAATCAGCGTTAAACTATTCATACCGTCAATTTAGGGAGAAACGAAGATGCGCGTACTGGTTGTTGAGGATAATGCCTTATTACGTCACCACCTGAAGGTTCAGTTACAGGATGCAGGCCACCAGGTTGATGATGCTGAGGATGCAAAGGAAGCAGATTATTACCTTAACGAACATCTGCCAGATATTGCGATCGTCGACTTAGGTCTGCCCGATGAAGATGGCTTGTCACTGATCCGCCGCTGGCGCAGCAATGACGTTTCGCTCCCCATTCTGGTGTTGACCGCCCGCGAAGGCTGGCAGGATAAAGTGGAAGTGCTCAGCGCTGGGGCTGATGACTACGTGACAAAACCTTTCCATATTGAAGAGGTGGTCGCCCGCATGCAGGCACTGATGCGCCGCAATAGCGGCCTGGCCTCGCAAATTATCTCGCTGCCGCCTTTTCAGGTTGACCTTTCCCGCCGCGAATTATCAGTGAATGATGAGGTTATCAAACTCACCGCGTTTGAATACACCATCATGGAAACGCTGATCCGCAATAACGGCAAAGTGGTCAGCAAAGACTCACTGATGCTACAACTTTATCCGGATGCAGAACTGCGTGAAAGCCACACCATCGATGTACTGATGGGACGTCTGCGCAAAAAAATTCAGGCGCAATATCCGGATGACGTGATCACCACCGTACGTGGACAGGGCTACCTCTTCGAACTGCGCTAATGAACAAATTATTGCGTCATTTTCTCCCGTTATCGCTGCGTGTACGCTTTTTGCTGGCGACCGCTGGCGTTGTCCTTGTGCTTTCACTGGCCTATGGTATGGTCGCGCTGGTGGGTTACAGCGTAAGCTTTGATAAGACCACATTTCGTCTTCTGCGCGGTGAAAGTAACTTGTTTTACACCCTCGCGAAATGGGAAGACGGCAAGCTCCAGGTCGAACTGCCTGAACATCTCGATATGCAAAGCCCCACCATGTCGCTGATCTACGATGAAAATGGCAAATTGTTGTGGGCACAACGCGATGTCCCCTGGCTGACGCACAGTATTCAGCCGGACTGGTTAAAAACGAATGGTTTTCATGAAATAGAAGCCGATGTCGATGCCACCAGCACGTTACTGCGCGAAGATCACTCCGCGCAACAGCAGCTTAAAGAAGTCAGAGAAGATGATAACGATGCCGAAATGACCCACTCGGTGGCGGTAAACGTCTACCCTGAGACCGCCCGCATGCCTCAGCTTACCATTGTCGTTGTCGACACTATCCCCATTGAGCTCAAGCGCTCGTATATGGTCTGGAGCTGGTTTATCTATGTATTGGTCGCCAACTTGCTGCTCGTGATCCCGCTGCTATGGGTCGCCGCCTGGTGGAGTTTACGGCCTATCGAGTCACTGGCGCGTGAGGTCCGAGAACTTGAGGAGCATCACCGTGAGATGCTCAATCCCGCCACCACGCGGGAACTAACTAGCCTGGTACGTAACCTCAACCGACTGCTGAAAAGTGAGCGTGAGCGTTACGATAAATACCGCACGACCTTAACCGATCTCACCCATAGCCTGAAAACACCGCTGGCGGTATTGCAAAGCACGCTACGCTCGATGCGCAATGAAAAGATGAGCGTAACGGATGCCGAACCCGTGATGCTGGAACAAATTAGCCGCATTTCCCAGCAAATTGGCTACTACCTGCATCGCGCCAGCATGCGCGGTGGTAACGCCCTGCTCAGCCGCGAACTGCACCCGGTTGCCCCTTTGCTGGATAAGCTAACCTCCGCCCTCAATAAGGTGTATCAGCGTAAAGGCGTCACTATTAGTCTCGATATCTCACCCGAAATCAGTTTCGTCGGCGAGCAGAATGATTTTGTCGAGGTCATGGGTAACGTGCTGGATAACGCCTGTAAATACTGTCTGGAGTTCGTCGAGATCTCCGCTCACCTGTCCGACGATCGCCTACATATTCTGGTGGAAGATGACGGTCCAGGCATTCCACAAGCCAAGCGCGAAGTGGTTTTTGATCGCGGCCAGCGTGTGGATACCTTACGCCCCGGGCAAGGCGTGGGGCTGGCGGTAGCTCGCGAAATTACCGAGCAGTATGACGGGCAAATTATCGCAGGCGATAGCCTGTTAGGCGGCGCGCGCATGGAGGTCATTTTTGGCCGTCAGCACCCGGGGCATAAAGACGAGTAAGTTGTTTGTAATATTTATGTACCGGGATCACTTATCCGGTTAAGCATCCGTTATAATCGGAGCAACCAACAGTCTGCGGATGCGCATTATGGAATACCAATTAAACCTCAACTGGCCCGACTTTCTCGAACGCCACTGGCAAAAGCGCCCGGTGGTCTTAAAGCGTGGTTTTACAAACTTTATCGATCCGCTTTCCCCTGATGAACTGGCCGGACTGGCGATGGAAAGTGAAGTCGACAGCCGACTGGTCAGCCATCAGGACGGTAAATGGCAGGTGAGCCACGGTCCATTCGAAAGCTATGACCATCTCGGCGAGAACAACTGGTCGCTGCTGGTCCAGGCCGTCAACCACTGGCACGAACCGACCGCCGCGCTGATGCGTCCGTTTCGCGAATTACCGGACTGGCGTATTGATGACCTGATGATCTCCTTTTCCGTGCCCGGCGGCGGCGTTGGCCCGCACCTGGATCAGTACGATGTGTTTATCATTCAAGGCACCGGTCGTCGTCGCTGGCGCGTAGGCGAAAAACTCCAGCTAAAACAACACTGCCCGCACCCGGATCTGCTGCAGGTTGATCCGTTCGAGGCCATCATTGATGAGGAGCTGGAGCCGGGTGATATTCTGTATATCCCGCCAGGATTCCCGCACGAAGGCTACGCGCTGGAAAACGCGATGAACTATTCTGTCGGTTTCCGCGCCCCGAACGCCCGGGAGTTAATCAGCGGATTCGCCGATTACGTTCTGCAACGTGAGCTGGGCAGCACCTATTACAGCGACCCGGACCTGCCGCCGCGCGACCATCCGGCGGATGTTCTGCCACAAGAAATGGATAAACTGCGTGAAATGATGCTGGGGCTGATTAATCAACCTGAACATTTCAAACAGTGGTTTGGTGAGTTTATTTCCCAGTCGCGTCATGAGCTGGATGTCGCCCCGCCGGAGCCACCTTATCAGCCCGACGAAATCTACGACGCGCTGAAACAAGGGGATGTGCTGGTACGTCTGGGCGGATTACGCGTTATCCGTGTCGGCGACGAGGTTTACGTCAACGGTGAAAAAATTAACTCACCGCATCGCCCTGCCCTCGAGGCGCTGGCCAGCCATATTGTGCTGACAGCCGAGAACTTTGAAGATGCGCTGGAAGATCCGTCTTTCCTCGCCATGCTGGCCGCGCTGGTTAACAGCGGATACTGGTTCTTCGAAGGGTAAATTAGTAGTGACTGCGCCGGATGGCGCTTCGCTTATCCGGCCCACGGAATGAGGTATCTGTAGGCCGGATAAGGCGCAAGCCACCATCCGGCCTCTACACACTCTTTATTTTTGTTTCGCGGCCAATTCGGCAATACGCACGATCACCTGCACAGCTTTTTCCATTCCTTCCAGCGTCACAAACTCATGTTTACCATGATAGTTGTAGCCGCCGGTGAACAGATTCGGGCACGGTAATCCCATAAACGACAGCTGCGCACCGTCAGTGCCGCCACGAATAGGTTTCAGCACAGGCTCAATGTCGCAATCACGCATCGCCTGCTGGGCAATATCCAGCACGTGGGGGTGCTCAATCACTTTCTCGCGCATATTGTAATAGCTATCTTCAATCACCAGTTCGATATAGCAGTCCGGGTGTAACCCTTTGCCAACCTTTTTGGCGATCTCCATAATTTTACGTTTGCGCGCTTCAAACTGTTTACGGTCAAAATCACGGATAATGTAGTGCATGTCCGCCCGGTCAACGGTGCCTTTCATACTCGCCAGATGGTAAAAACCTTCGTAACCTTCGGTCGTTTCCGGGCTTTCATCTGCCGGAACCTCTGCGTGGATACGAGCAGCCAGCGATAGCGCATTCACCATCACCCCTTTTGCGGTACCAGGGTGCACATTGTTACCAACGATTTTGATATTGACCGACGCCGCGTTGAAGTTTTCAAACTCCAGTTCACCCACGCCACCCCCATCAACGGTGTAAGCCCACTTCGCATCAAATGCGGCGACGTCAAAGTGCTTCGCCCCTTTACCCACCTCTTCGTCGGGCGTAAAGGCCACACGAATATCGCCATGGGGAATGTTTTTATGCTTCAACACAGCCAGCGCGGTCATGATCTCCGCCACTCCGGCTTTGTCGTCCGCACCCAGCAGGGTTTTACCGTCGGTGGTGATCAACGTTTGTCCCAAAAGTTGATGTAACACCGGGAACATCACCAGCGACAGAACTTCGTCACCAATGCCTAACGCAATATCGCCCCCACGGTAGTTTTCAACAATTTGCGGGTTGACGTTTTTACCCGTGAAATCCGGTGAGGTATCGACATGAGAAATAAAGCCAATCGCGGGAATATCACCGGCAACGTTTGCGGGTAACGTTGCCATCAGTGTTCCCTTCTCACTTAATGAAACGTTAACCAGCCCCATTTCTTCAAGCTGTTGTTTGAGCAGCTGTAATAGCTTCCACTGCCCCTCAGTGCTGGGTACCTGCCGCACACCCGATTTAGACTGAGTGTCCAGCGACACGTAGTGTAAAAAACGCTCAAGTAGTTTATCCATGCAGTCACCCTCACTTTTCGTGACAACATTATCAATAAGCAAGAAAAGACAAATATTGCGTCAGGTCATTTTTATCCCCGCAAGTGAGAATATTTGTCTCTGACACCCCTTCTGACTATAAGGGTAAGTCAGTAATTCGCAACAAGGATTGGCGATTACAATGGTTTGCCGTAGAATAATCGCCCTCATTAAGAGTCATCAAGGTGGTTAACCACAAACCCCGCAGCGGTCAGCCATCCGTTGCGTTTACATGGGACAGAGTAAAAAATTGAATAAACAACCGCGTTCGCTTTCTCCACTGGTGCAATTAGCGGGAATTCGCAAAAGTTTCGATGGCAAAGAGGTGATTTCCGACCTGGATTTGACCATCAACAATGGCGAATTTCTCACGCTGCTCGGCCCCTCTGGCTGCGGTAAAACAACCGTTCTTCGCCTGATTGCGGGTCTTGAAACGGTTGATTCCGGTCATATCATGCTGGACAACCAGGATATCACTCACGTACCTGCGGAAAACCGCTACGTGAACACCGTATTCCAAAGTTATGCGTTATTCCCCCACATGACCGTGTTCGAGAATGTGGCCTTCGGTTTGCGCATGCAAAAGACCCCGACTGCCGACATTCAACCTCGCGTCACCGAAGCCTTGCGCATGGTGCAACTGGAAGAGTTTGCCCAGCGTAAACCCCATCAACTCTCCGGTGGACAGCAGCAGCGTGTGGCAATTGCCCGTGCAGTGGTCAACAAACCTCGTTTGCTATTGTTAGATGAATCGCTCTCCGCGCTGGACTACAAACTGCGCAAGCAGATGCAGAACGAACTGAAAGCACTGCAGCGTAAGCTCGGTATCACCTTTGTCTTTGTCACTCACGATCAAGAAGAAGCGCTGACCATGTCAGACCGTATCGTGGTGATGCGTGACGGCAAAATTGAGCAGGACGGCACGCCGCGAGAAATTTACGAAGAGCCTAAAAATCTGTTCGTCGCCGGGTTTATCGGTGAGATCAATATGTTCAACGCGACGGTTATTGAACGTCTGGATGAACAACGCGTTCGTGCTAACGTTGAAGGTCGAGAGTGCAACATTTACGTGAATTTCGGCGTTACGCCGGGACAAAAACTGCATGTTTTGCTGCGTCCGGAAGATCTGCGCGTAGATGAGATCAACGATGACAACCACATCGAAGGACTTATCGGCTACGTGCGTGAGCGCAACTACAAAGGCATGACGCTGGAGTCGGTTGTCGAACTGGAAAATGGCAAGATGGTGATGGTTAGCGAATTCTTCAACGAAGACGATCCTGACTTCGATCACTCTCTGGACCAGAAAATGGCCATTAACTGGGTAGAAAGTTGGGAGGTCGTACTGGCTGATGAAGAACACAAGTAAATTCCAGAGTGTGGTGATCGTCACCATTGTCGGTTGGCTTGTGTTATTTGTCTTCCTGCCCAACCTGATGATCATTGGCACCAGCTTTTTGACCCGTGACGATGCGAATTTCGTCAAAATGGTCTTTACGCTGGAAAACTATGCTCGCCTGCTCGATCCGCTCTACTTTGAGGTGTTGATTCACTCCCTCAATATGGCGCTGATTGCCACGTTCGCCTGCCTGGTGCTCGGCTATCCATTTGCCTGGTTTTTGGTAAAACTGCCGGAAAAAGTGCGTCCACTGCTGCTGTTCCTGCTGATTGTTCCGTTCTGGACCAACTCGCTTATTCGCATCTATGGACTCAAAATTTTCCTCAGTACCAAAGGCTATCTCAACGAGTTTCTGCTGTGGCTCGGGGTCATTGATACCCCCATTCGCATTATGTTCACCCCCAGCGCGGTCATTATCGGCCTCGTTTACATCCTGCTGCCGTTTATGGTTATGCCGCTTTATTCCAGCATTGAGAAACTCGATAAGCCGCTACTGGAAGCCGCGCGCGATCTGGGTGCCAGCAAATTTCAGACCTTCACCCGCATCATCATTCCGCTGACCATGCCGGGAATTATCGCCGGTTGCCTGCTGGTGATGCTGCCAGCCATGGGGTTATTTTACGTGTCTGATCTAATGGGCGGCGCGAAAAACCTGCTTATTGGTAACGTGATAAAAGTTCAGTTCCTGAACATTCGTGACTGGCCGTTTGGTGCCGCCACCAGCATTACCCTGACCATCGTGATGGGACTGATGTTATTAGTTTACTGGCGCGCCTCCCGCTTGCTGAATAAGAAGGTTAGCGACATAGACAGTTAGTTTATATTATTCAATAGGTTAACTTGCTTTTGGCATGCTTTTTACCTTCAAGTAAACTGCATGCCAAACTCTGTAAAATCATATAGTTGCACATGAGTTTTGGAGAACAATTTTTCGCTAATTATCCTGCTGATGATATTTGCCTACGATGGCATCTGCGGATTCTCACATCACCAGTCATCAAACTCCGCTTTCCTGGCATCATTAATGATGTAC